>CBDTUH010000168.1:0-7408 GCA_965363375.1 uncultured bacterium | reverse complement strand
AGGAGTTTTACGCATTGGTACCCGCGACAGCCAGTTGGCCGTGTGGCAGGCTACCTTAGTACAATCTCTTTTAAAGGAAAATGGTATCGCTTCGGAACTGGTATACATTAAAAGTGAAGGCGATATTGACACCGTTACGCCGCTGTACGCCCTGGGCGTGCAAGGTGTTTTCACTAAAACATTAGATGCGGCTTTACTCAGTGGCCGAATTGATATTGCGGTGCATTCCATGAAAGATGTGCCCACACTGCTGGCGCAAGGCATACAGCAGGCGGCTGTGCTTAAACGGGCTTCTTACAAAGACATTTTTGTTTACAAGGATTCAAGTGTTATTAAGGAATGGAAGCTGGATGAAGCTGCCCCCATCTTCCCTTTAGGGGTCGGGGGTTTAATTGCCACAAGCTCTATACGCCGCATAGCCCAATGGCTGCACCGCTACCCGCAACATACTATTGAAAACCTGCGCGGCAATGTAAATACCCGTTTACGCAAGGTGGAAGAAAATGCCTGGCACGGAGCCATATTTGCTGCTGCCGGGCTGGAGCGCATTAACGTGCGTCCGCAAAACAGTATAAATTTAGATTGGATGCTGCCTGCGCCTGCGCAAGGCGCCATTATGGTGGTGTGCAGAACTGGTGATAATGCTGCCTTTGAAGCTTGTCAAAGCTTTAACGATGCCGATACGGCACTCTGCACTAAAATAGAACGCGACTTTTTGAATACTTTAATGGGTGGTTGCTCTACACCTATCAGTGCATTGGCACAAGTGCAAAATGGTGAAGTGGTTTTAAAAGGAAATATTTGCAGCCGCGATGGTGTGCAGCTGCAGGAATTGGAAATGGCAGCACCCAAAGATGAAGCAGCAGGCTTAGGCATACGCGCCGCCAACGAATTGTTGCAAAACAGAATTGCCCAACAGATTATGACCAACATCCGGAATGCCAAAAAGTAGCTGGCACATACTCAGCACCCGGCCATTATCAAAACAAATAGTGGAACAGGCCTTGGAACATGGCATTGAAATAGAAGAAGTGTCTTTCATTGAAACGGCACCCATTATAGATACAAAACTTCAAAAGGAAATAAAGACGTTTTCAGGCCAAAAGATTACAGCTGTTTTTACCAGCATGAATGCGGTGGATGCGGTGGCTGATGCCATTGGCGAAAAAGTAGACTGGACGGTATACAGCATTGGCTCTGCTACACAAAGGCTGGTAGAAGAAAGGCTAGGTGTAACAGTAAAAAAGTCTGCTGCTTATGCTGCCGAACTGGCCGATAAAATTATTGCCGACGCTCCGGCTGAAGTTTATTTTTTCTGCGGCAACATTCGCCGCGATTTACTACCGCAAAAACTGAATGAAGCCGGTATTAATGTAAATGAAATCGTGGTTTATCAAACCATTGAAACACCTAAAAGGATTTTAAGACGTTTTGACGGCATTTTGTTTTACAGCCCCAGCGCAGTGGAAAGTTTTTTCTCAGTAAACACCATTGACGAAAAAACACAATTGTTTGCCATTGGCAGCACCACTGCCGAAGCGCTTCAACATTACAGCCAGCAAAACGTTATTATAGCTACGCAGCCAGGAAAGGAAGAACTGGTGCAACAAGCCATCCGGCATTTCAATAAAAAACAAGATTAAGATGAGTGCATTACAAAACGACCTGTTATTACGCGCCTTACGAAAAGAAGAAGTAGAACGTCCGCCGGTATGGATGATGCGGCAGGCCGGCCGCTATCTGCCCGACTATTTAAAGCTGAAAGCGAAATACGACTTTTTTACCCGCGTGCAAACACCGGAGCTGGCTACTGAAATTACCCTGCAGCCCATAGACCAGGTAGGTGTGGATGCGGCCATTATTTTCTCCGACATTTTGGTAATTCCACAGGCGATGGGTGTGGAAGTGTTGATGGAAGAAGGTAAAGGGCCCTCGTTGCCGAAAGTGATTCAAAATCAGAAAGACATTGATGCGCTGGTAACAGATGGTGCAGAAGAAAGTTTGAAATATGTTTTAGATGCCTTATCACTTACTAAAAAAGAGTTATCCGGCCGTGTGCCCCTCATCGGTTTTGCCGGTGCGCCCTGGACTATTTTGTGTTATATGGTAGAAGGTAAGGGCAGCAAAACATGGGATAAAGCCAAACAATTTGCTTACACGCAACCTGAACTGACGCACCAGTTGCTGCAAAAAATTACGGATATTACTATTCAATATTTAATTGCACAAACCAAAGCCGGTGCCGATACGGTGCAGGTGTTTGACAGTTGGGCAGGAAGTTTAAGCCCTGCTGATTTTAAGCTTTTTGCGCAACCTTACCTGTTACAGATTGCCGATGCCTTGCAGCCGCACGCACCTGTTATTCTCTTTCCGAAAGGAACCTGGTATGCACTGGAAGATTTAAGCAAAAGCAGCGCCTCCGGAATTGGTATTGATTGGTGTGTAGATCCTAAAAGAGCACGCGAACTTACCGGCAACAACATCACGCTGCAAGGCAACTTTGACCCAGCCAAATTATTAGCACCCATACCGCAGATAAAGCAATGGGTAAAAGAAATGATCGATGGCTTTGGCACACAAGCTTACATTGCCAACCTGGGCCACGGCATTACACCCAATGTACCGGTAGATCATGCGCGTGCGTTTGTAGATGCGGTGAAGGAATACAAAAATTAAAAATGAAAAAGTAAAAATGTAAAATGATTCAGACTAGCTAAGTTGTTTTCATTTTGCATTTTTCATTTTGCATTACAATGAACATTAAAGAAAGTTGGATAAGTTACATACACGAACTTCAAAATCGCATTTGCGCAGCGTTGGAAGAAGCGGATGGCAAAGCGAAGTTTGTGGAAGATGCCTGGCAACGGCCCGAAGGAGGCGGCGGTAAAACGCGCGTGATAGCAGATGGCGCCGTGTTTGAAAAGGGTGGTGTGAACACTTCGGTTGTATTTGGTGAGGTGACAGATGCCATGCGTACCGGATTAAAAATAAACGGTGCCAAATGGTTTGCCTGCGGCTTGTCGTTGGTGTTGCATCCTGTCAACCCATTCGTTCCAACAGTGCATTGTAACTATCGCATGTTTGAGTTGTACAATGAGCAGGACGAAGTTATAGATCGCTGGTTTGGTGGCGGCACGGATTTAACACCATACTACCTGTTTGAAGAAGATGCAAGGCATTTTCACCAAACGTATAAAACTGCTTGTGATGCTTTTGATCCTAACTTTTATCCAAAGTTCAAAGAGGTGTGCGATAACTATTTTGTCAACCACCATCGCAATGGCGAACGCCGCGGCATTGGCGGCATTTTTTACGATTATCAAAGGCCGGATGAAACCCGTAGCGTTGACTTCTGGATGGATTTTGGCAAAGCCTGCGGCGATGCTTTTATCGAAGCTTATATTCCCATTGTTCAAAAGCGAAAAGAGACGGCCTATACACCGGAACAAAAGCACTGGCAGGAGATTCGCCGGGGGCGTTACGTAGAGTTTAATTTAGTGCACGACCGTGGCACCCTGTTTGGCTTAAAGACTAATGGACGTATTGAAAGCATTTTAATGAGCCTACCGCCTACCGTACGTTTTGAATATAATTACCAACCAAAAGAAGGAACGCCGGAAGCAGACCTTTTAGATGCCTGCCTGCATCCGCGCGATTGGGTAACTGCTGAACCAACTGAAGAAGAAAGAACGGAATGGGCAAAACGCAGCAATACCTGTTAAAAGGAAAATGAGACGTTTTGTTATTGCCGGCAGTGAGAACTGAAAATATTTAAAAGCAAAAGAAGATGTATTTACAAAGACGCAACAGAATACTAAGAGCCAATCCCGCCATCAGAAGTCTGGTAGCCGAAACCACACTTACCCCAAACGATTTTATTGTACCGCTTTTTATTGATGAAGGCGAAGGTGTGGAAACAGAAATTGCATCGATGCCCAACTATTATAGAAGAAGCCTGGATGGTACGGTAAAAGAAGTAAAAGAATTGTGGAGCATGGGCATTAAAAGTGTGCTGCTTTTTATTAAATGTAAAGACGAATTAAAAGACAATACTGGAAGGGAAGCTTGGAATGCGGCCGGCCTGATGCAACGTAGCATTAAAGCCATAAAAGATGCGGTACCCGGCATGTATGTAATGACCGATGTGGCGCTCGATCCGTATTCATCTTTCGGGCACGATGGGATTGTGGAGAACGGCGAAATTGTAAACGACCCGACTGTAGAAGCCCTGGTAAAAATGAGCATTTCGCACGCTGAAGCCGGTGCCGATATGGTAGCACCCAGCGACATGATGGATGGCCGCATTGGTGCCATCAGACAAGGTTTGGAAGAGAATAATTTTACCAAAGTTGGCATTATGGCGTACAGTGCTAAATATGCCTCTTGCTTTTATGGCCCCTTCCGCGATGCGCTGGATAGTGCACCGGGTTTCGGTGATAAAAAAACTTACCAGATGGATTATGCCAACCGTACCGAAGCGATAAAAGAGGCCCTGATGGATGTGGAAGAAGGCGCTGATATTGTAATGGTAAAACCCGGATTGCCTTATCTTGATATTGTGCGCGAAGTAAAGAATGCAGTAGAAGTACCCGTAAGTGTGTACAATATAAGTGGTGAATATGCCATGATTAAAGCTGCTGCTAAAATGGGCTGGATCGATGAGGACAAAGCCATCCTGGAAACCTTAACTTCATTCAAAAGAGCGGGTGCAGACTTAATTGCAACGTACTTTGCTAAAGATGCCGTGAAGCTGATATCGTGAATTGTCAATGGTGAATTGTGAATGATTAATGCCTAACTTAATTATAAATCATTCAAATGTTTTTGAAACTAAATCACCAAAACCTGGATATCTATCATGCATCCAGGCAATTTGTTATTGAATGTTATAAACTAACAAGACAATTGCCGGTTGAAGAGAAGTTTGGAATGATATCTCAGATTCGCAGAGCAGCTTTATCAGTACATTTAAATATAGCTGAAGGTGCATCGCGCAAATCAGAAGCAGAAAGAAAAAGATATTTCGAAATCGCAAGAGGGTCTGTAATTGAAGTTGATGCAGCCTTGGAAATAGCTAATCAATTAAATTATTTAAAAGAAGTTGATTTGAATAATTTAGAGTTATTAACCGTTAATTGTTTTAAAATGCTTACAGGTTTATTAAGCGCTAAAATTGACAATTGACCATTCACAATTCACAAAACATGAACATTTCCAATAGCCAGCAATTATTCGAGCGAGCGCAGCAAAGTATTCCAGGTGGAGTAAACTCGCCGGTGCGTGCTTTTAAAAGCGTAGGCGGCACGCCCCTATTTATGAAAAGCGCTAAAGGTGCTTATCTGTACGATGCCGATGGCAACCGTTATATCGATTACATCAACTCGTGGGGCCCGATGATCATGGGTCACGCTTTTGACCCGGTAGTTACAGCCATCCAAGAAAAAGCATTAGACAGTACTTCATTTGGCGCGCCAACCGAGCTGGAAATTGACATGGCCGAACTGGTAAAAAGCATGGTGCCGAATGTAGACCTCATTCGCATGGTAAGCAGCGGTACCGAAGCCTGCATGAGTGCCATTCGTTTAGCGCGTGGTTATACAGGTAGAAATAAAATTATCAAGTTTGAAGGTTGCTACCACGGTCATGCCGATAGCTTTTTGGTAAAGGCCGGAAGCGGCGTAGCTACGTTTGGTATACAAACGGTGCCGGGCGTAACAGCAGGCGTAGCGGCTGATACATTAACGGCAGCTTACAACGATTTGGATGCGGTGAAGAAGTTGGTGGCAGATAATGTAGGTGAAATTGCCGCCATTATTATTGAGCCTGTTGCCGGTAACATGGGTTGCATTATTCCCGAAGAAGGATTTTTAAAAGGCCTGCGACAACTTTGTACCGAAGAAGGTATTGTTTTCATTTTTGATGAAGTAATGACCGGCTTTAGATTGGCGCAAGGTGGTGCGCAGGAGCGCCTCGGCATAGATGCAGATTTAGTAACCTACGGAAAAATTATTGGTGCGGGAATGCCCGTGGGTGCGTTTGGCGGTAAGCTCGAAATTATGAAACACATTGCACCGCTGGGCAGTGTATACCAGGCCGGAACCTTGAGTGGTAATCCGCTGGCGATGATTGCCGGTTACACCTTGCTTTCTTATTTAAAAGAAAATCCTGCTGTATATACACAACTGGAAGAAAAAGGCGAATACTTAAGAAATGGTTTGGAAGAAGTTTTAAAAACGTTTGAAACTCCTTTTGTCATCAACCAGCTGGGCACCATGATCAGCATTCACTTTAGCGATAAACCGGTGAAGGATTTTGAAACAGCATCAACTGCCAACAACGCCCTGTTCAATAATTTCTTTCATGCCATGCTCAACCGCGGTGTGTACCTGCCGCCATCAGCTTTTGAAACCTGGTTTTTAAGCAATGCGCTTACGCAAAAAGATTTAGACATCACTATTGAAGCCGCACGCGAAAGCCTGCAGGAAATATTGTGAGCTGGTTGAATGGTTAATTAGTGAATTAGCCCATTTTTTTAAACGTCTGTCTTTCCTTTTAGATGTAAAAGGGGAAACAGACGTTTTTTATGAATTGTAAAAAGTGAATAGAAATTCAAAACTTGCAAGTGAGATTATTTTATTCTTCCAGTGGAAGAATAAAATAACAAAGATTAAAATGAAAGTTGATTAGAATTGGAAAAGCCGGTTACCAAAACGTCACTTTTTCCTTTTGGCTTTTTGTGTACAGTTTTAAGCTTCACTTTTTTGGTTTTGCCTTTTAACTTTTGCCTTTCATCAAACGTCTCTTTTGCGTTTTAAAACAACTGGCTTTTCAATAAACAGTTTGATTATTATTTTTTGAATCTGGCTCAAAAGAAAAACAAAGGTTTTAGATTTTCTTTTATTGCAGATCAAAAACTTTCTGGCTATATTTCCACTTTAAACCTATCCGCATATGGCATTTTTTAAATCCGGGAATCCGGTTCTATCTGAAAAATCATTTTCCGACACGCTGGCCTACCTGGGCGAGGAGCGCATGACGGTGCGCGGCACCGCCAACAAATTTGGCTTGCTACTGTTGATGGTATTAGGCGCAGCCTCTTTTAGCTGGAGCCTTTTTGCAAAGGGCGTTAATGTAATGCCGCTTGCCATTGGCGCCGCTATTGCCGGCCTGATTGTAGCACTTATTATCACGTTCAAAAAAACATGGGCGCCCAAGCTGGCACTGGCTTACGCACTGTTTGAAGGTATATTTATCGGTGCTATTTCGGCTGTATTCAACTATGCATTTGCCGAAAGTTATCCCGGCATTGTAATGCAGGCCGTGGCCCTTACGCTGGGTACGGCGGCAGGCATGTATGGTCTTTATCATTTTCAGATCCTCAAGGCTACTCAAACATTTAAAAAAGTAA
>CBDTUH010000167.1:0-7428 GCA_965363375.1 uncultured bacterium | reverse complement strand
CCCAATGCGGCTATGAGCGCCGATACGCATGCAAATGAATTAAACATAGATTCCATTTTATTACACGCCCGCGAACGTTTAACACCGGCACAACAAACAAGGCTGAACGGATTGGAAACCCGCCTGCAACAGGTTGGTAATGAAGATAAACTGCACATTAATCACCAACTGGCACGCTACTGGCGCGATAGTGTGCGCATGTGGGAACCCTACGCATGGTATACCGCTGAAGCAGCAAGGTTGGAAAATTCAGAAAAATCCCTCACCTTTGCAGCCCATTTGTTTTTAAACAACCTGAAGGTGGAAGACAACCCGGCCTTAAAACACTGGAAAGGTCACCAGGCTTTAGATTTGTTTGAACGTTCTTTGAAGTTAAACCCGGCCAACGATTCAACGGCTGTAGGCTTAGGTGCGGTGCACCTTTTCGGCAATGTATCGCCCAACCCCATGGAGGGCATACAAAAGATAAGGGAAGTGGTGGAAAAAGACAGTACCAACACCTATGCCCACATGACGCTTGGACAGGCATCGGTACTTTCGGGGCAGCTGGACAGGGCCATTGAGCGCTTTAGCAAAGTGGTGCGCCTGCAGCCTGATAATTTAGAGGCTTTACTGTCGCTGGCAGAAGCGCACGAGCGCCATGGCGATACCGAAGAGGCCGTTATTTGGTACAAACGCAGTTTGCCATTTGCCAATATACCGGGTTTAAAACAAGAAGTGGAAAAAAGAATAGCATCATTAAGTAAATAATTATCATCAAATAAAATTTTCATAGCGTATGCCTTGTGGTAAAAAAAGAAAGCGTCATAAAATTGCGACTCATAAGCGTAAAAAGAGATTAAGAAAGAACCGTCATAAGAAAAGAAAATAAATAGGTTCTGAACATAACAATTACCGGGAGCCCTAAGGCTTCCGGTATTTACATTTATTGCTGATGGCTGCGTACCGACTATTGCAACCCTCCCCTTCAGTCTGCCCCTTCAACTTCAAAAGGTTACTGCAGCATTTCGGTACACGCGTAGCTATTGGCGTACAAAACCGTTTTTATAAAGCTGTAGTAATGTGAACAAAGAATTAATTATAAATGCAACCGCACAAGGTGTGGACATTGCATTGCTGGAAGATAAAAAACTGGTAGAACTACATAGCGAAAAGACTGATGCCCGCTTTGCCGTGGGCGACCTGTACCTGGGCAAGGTAAAAAAACTGATTCCCGGCCTGAATGCCGCATTTGTGGATGTGGGTTACGATAAAGATGCTTTTTTGCACTATACCGACCTGAGCCCTTATGCTAAATCATTGTTGAAGTTTACCCAACTGGCCATGGTTGATAAAACGCCTGAAGGTTTTGATTTCTCGCAGTTTCAAAACGAAGCAGAGATCATCAAAACCGGAAAAATCAGCGAGGTACTCAATGGCAAACCCAACATACTGGTACAGATCTTAAAAGAACCCATCGCTGCCAAAGGCCCGCGCCTTAGCTGCGAACTTTCGCTGCCCGGCCGCTTTGTAGTACTTACTCCCTTTAACGATATTGTAGCCGTTTCGCGCAAAATTCACTCCAGCGAAGAGCGCAAGCGCCTGCAACGCATAGTAGAAAGCATTAAAAAGAAAAACTTTGGCGTAATTGTGCGCACCGCCGCCGAAGGCAAAAACACGGCCGAACTGCACGAAGACCTTACCGAGCTGTTTGCCACCTGGGATTCGATTCAAAAAAATTTGAAAGGTGCCGTAGCACCTACTAAAATATTAAGTGAGCAAACCAAAACCACTTCTATTTTGCGTGACCTGCTCAGCGAAGACTTCAACCGCGTGGTCATCAACGATAAAAGCATTTACTCCGATACCAAAAGCTATATACAACGTATTGCACCCGAAAAAGCAGAAATTGTAGCGCTGCATCAAAACGGCACACCTATTTTTGACCAGTTTGGTGTAACCAAGCAGGTAAAAGCTGCCTTTGGTAAAACGGTTAACATGAACAGTGGCGCTTACCTGATTATTGAACATACCGAGGCGCTGCATGTAATAGATGTAAACAGCGGTTACAAAAGTGTAAGCAACAATCAGGAGCAAAATGCCTTGGAAACGAACTTGGAAGCAGCGGAAGAAATTGCAAGGCAGTTAAGGTTAAGAGATATTGGCGGCATCATCGTAGTAGACTTTATTGATATGAAGCTGCCCGATAACAAAAAGAAATTGATGGAAGCCATGGAAGAAGCCATGCGCCCCGACCGCGCCAAGCATGCCGTGCTGCCTATTTCCAAATTCGGGCTAATGCAGATAACGCGCCAGCGTATGAAGCCGGAAATGAACATCAACACCCAGGAGTTGTGTCCCAGCTGCCAGGGTACCGGCAAAATATCTTCTACGCTTATCTTGGAAGACGATATTGAAAAAAACCTGGCCTACCTCATTACACATAAGCACAGTAACCTGACCTTGGTGGTAAACCCTATTGTATACGGCTACCTCACAAAAGGCTGGCTGTGGAGCAAGGCCAACAAGTGGAAGCGCAAATATAAAAACGGCATTACCATCAAGCCCGACACCAATTACCACTTAACCGAATTTCATTTTTACGATGGAAACGGGGAGGAGATAAAAATGTAAAAACGTCTGTTTTTCCTTTTAATTAAATCGTTTGAAAATGCCTTTAAATAAAGAAGCCTCCCACTGGGGAGGCTTCTTTATTTAAAAGGAAAAACAGACGTTTTAGTACCCGGGGTTTTGCGCAATCATACCGCCGCTGGCACTAACCTCCTGTGCGGGAATGGGAAAAACCAGAAGTTCGCTGTTCCAGGCAAAGTTGCCGGTAGTTCCTTTCAGGCGTTTGATGTCGTGTATGCGCACGCCTTCAAAAGCCAGCTCCAGCCATCTTTCGCGCAAAATATCATCCAGTGTAGGGTTGGCTATTACAGGCAGGTTCACGCGGGCCGGGTTGCGTATCTGCGCCAGGTCGGCGGCAGGTGTATCTCCTACAGCAGTGCCTAGGCGCAAATTAGCTTCGGCTCTTATCAGGTACATTTCTGCCAGCCTCACTACGGGCAGGTTCTGGCTGGCCGATGTCCACTTGGCGCTGTACAGGGGCGCGCCGGAAAAGTAGTACCACAGTTCTTTTCTCAGGTCCTGCGCGGGATACATGTTATAAAAGGTTTCGCTGATGCGCACATCGCCACGGCCTACTGCGGGCAGGTCGGCATAAAAAGTGGCCAGACCATCATTAGCATCGCCAGCATTGTTTTGCACATCCTGTTCAATTTCCCAAATCACTTCATCGGTATTATCTTCTGTAAAGGCGCGGGTGATGTTGCTATTCATGCCATAATTCCCGCTTTCAATTACCTCATTAGCTGCATCGCGCGCTTTGGCATAATCGCTTTGCTGCAGGTACACACGTGCTAAAAAGGCCAGCGCGGCATAACGATCCGCACGGCTGCCGTTCGATTCGGGCAGTTTAGCCGCAGCTTCAGTCAGATCGGCAATCACCTGGTCGTACACCTGCTTAACAGTGCTGCGTGCAGACGGTGGTGCTTCTGTTAAAAAAGGCTCTGTTCTGATAACCACGCCCAAATGATCGTTACCTGCTGTAGCGCCCCAGGGCAAAGCATAGTAGCGCACCAGTTCAAAATGTAAAATACCACGTATAAAAAGTGCTTCACCTTCGTATTGGTTTCTCAGGTCCGCATCGGTTACCACATCCACTGCATCCAGCACCACATTCGCCATATTAATGGCGCGGTAAGCAGCGTTCCAGGTGCGGGCGGCTTCCGAATTGTCGCGCGTCATATTCTTTAACGAGATCTGCCGTTGGCCCTGAAAGGTGCCTGCCCAGGTAGCATAGCCCTCGCTTGCCTGCAGGTCGGCCATCAGAAAAAGATTGGTGCCATATAACGGGCCGGTAGCGATTACCGAGTAAGTACCAATAACAGCTGCATCCACATCAGATGCATTGGTGAGCGCGGTTCCCGCATCTATGCTTTGCTGGGGTTCTACATCCAGCTGCTTATCGCAGCTTTGAGTAAACGCGGCTAGCACCAGCAACATATATATTTTTATGAAGTTTCGTTTCATGTAATTGTAGTTTTTCAATAATTAAAAACCAAGGTTTATACCTACGCTAATGGTTCTGGCCTGTGGTGGTGTATAAAAGTCGTGGCCCAAGTTAATGTTACCGGTATAGGTTGTATTTACCTCGGGGTCATATCCTTTATAATCGGTAAAGGTGAACAGGTTGGCCGCTGCCACATACACCCGTGCATTTTCAATTTTAGCACGGCTCAGCCATTGGCGGTTGATGTTGTAACCCAGGTTCACACTTTTTACACGCAGGTAAGAGCCATCCTGCACCCAGCGCGATGATTTGCCGGCACCATTGCCTGCATATAGCCTTGGTTGCGGAATATCGGTAATATCACCGGGGTTCTTCCAATAATTCATCTGGTCCACAGTCTGGTTATCAAAAAAGTCGCCGTTTACTGATTGGAAGAAACCAGCAATGTTGTACAGGTCGCCTCCTTTTACAAACTGGCACTGAATATCCAAGTCAAAACCTTTGTAGGAAAAACGGTTGTTGAAACCACCATAATAATCAGGGTTAGGATTGCCTAAAATAGTATCTACCGCCAGGCTGTATTTATTGGTGGGTTTACCGGTGGCATCCATATACAAGGCATCGCCATTTTGCGGATCTACACCCAGGTATTTTTTACCATAAAACTGACCAAATGGCTGGCCCACAGCCAGGCGACCCAGCGTACGCTGGCCCGGCGTTACCGGCGATACCAGTTTGGTGATTTCGTTTCTGTAGGTTGATACGTTTACAGAGGCCGTCCAACGGAAAGCACCTGTCAGGATGTTACCATTCAGCACCAGTTCCCAGCCATGGTTTTTCATACTGCCAATGTTTTTGGTAATGGTAGTAAAACCATTTACAGCCGGCAGCGGCACATTCAGCAACAGGTCTTTGGTGTTTTTAGTGAAGTAATCTATTTCACCGGAAATGCGGTTGTTTAAAAAGCCAAAGTCTAAACCAATGTCCACCTGGTCGGTACGCTCCCAGCTCAGGTCGGGCACTCCAATCTGCGAAGCTATAAGGCCGGCAATACCGGCATAGTCGGTGGCACTGAAAAGGCTCAGGGAACTGAAGTTGCCGATCTCGGCATTACCAGTGCGGCCCACGCTACCTCTTAATTTCAGGAAGCTGAGGAAATCGGAATTCTGCAAAAAGGCTTCTTCAGAAATAATCCAGCCGGCAGAAATAGCCGGGAAAAAACCATAACGGTTGTCTTCACCAAAGCGAGAAGAACCATCCACACGCAGGCTGGCGCCCAGCAGGTAGCGGTCTAGCAGCTTATAGTTGGCTTTTGTAAAATAAGATGCAAAAGCAAACTCGGTGGCGGTAGAAGATGCATCCTCAATAGTGGTGGCGCTGGCCAGCTTGGTAAACTTGTTGCTGGGGAAGCCAATGCCGGTTGCATCTACGCCGGAGGTGGTACCATTTTGATATTCTATACCGGCCAGGGCATCCAGCTCGTGCCGTTCAGAAAAAGCCTTTACAAAATTCAAAGTATTGGTATAGGTTACAATGGTGGAAGTTACCTGTCCGTTGTAAGCCGAACCACCGGGCGCACCATCCAGGGTTTCGCGTCCCAGGTACTCTTCTTCCTGCAGATTGATCCAGTCTAAACCTACCTGGCTTCTAAAACGTAGGTTGGGTGTAATGGTAAACTCGCCAAAAGCATTGCTGATAGACCTGTACGTAGTAGCCCTGCGCGAAGAATGTATATGATCGATAAGGTAGTTATAATACAACGTATTAGGATTGGGCGAACCATCTTCCAGGTACATTGGGTGCACCGGCGGCAATGCATTTAACTGCAGCGGGTTGGTAAAGGCATTGTCGGCCGACACGCGGCGGTTAACGCTTTTGGCCAGCGACAGGTTGGCTCCAATTCTAAAACGATTGTTTAATGTATGGTCAATATTCAAACGGCCATTACCACGATTTAAGTAGTTGTCCAATATAATACCTTTTTGGTCGTTCCAGGACGCACTGGCTAAAAACCGCGTGCGCGTATCGCCACCGCTTACAGACAGGTTGTATTGGGTAATGCCACCATCCTGAAAAGCTGCGTCTGCCCAATTTGAATTGTTATTGCTGTTCCAGTCGGTAGTGCCGGAAAAATATTCAAAGTCTTCTTCCGGATCCCAGCCTTCGTTTTCAGCTGCTACGGTAAACAGCTCGCGGTACTGGTCAGCATTTAAAAAATCCTGTTTTTTAGTAGGCTGGCTCCAGCCGGTAAAGTAGCCCAGGTTCACTCTGGTTTTGCCGGCGCGGCCCGATTTGGTGGTCACCAGTATCACTCCATTGGAAGCACGGGCGCCGTAAATAGCTGCCGAAGCCGCATCTTTCAACACTTCTATCGATTCAATATCATCGGGGTTTAACGTTGCCAACGGGTTATCAGGTTCGGTATAGCTGCCCAGCGATTGTGTTACAGCAGGTACACCATCAATTACCACAAAGGGCTGCTGGTTGGCAGAAATGGAAGAAATACCTCTTACACGGATATTGAGGCCCTGGCCCAGTTTGCCACTGCCGGCGTTGATGAACACACCCGAAGCGCGGCCCTGCAGCGCCTGCTCAAACGATGGCAGGGGCAGGTTTTCAAAATCGGCATTATTTACTTTAGAAATGGCAGAAGTTACCTCCCGCTTGATGCGGGTACCATAACCCACCACCACTACTTCAGACAAGGAATTTTCGCCCTGCACCAGCGCTACATTAGCTACATTACCAATTGGTCTTTCCAGAGTTTGAAAACCTACATAGCTGAAAATAAGCGTACTATTGGCCGGTGCCGAAATGGTAAACGATCCATCGTCGCCCGTAACAGTACTGATGTTGGTATTTTTTACGGTAACAGTCACCCCCGATAGCGACGTTCCGTCCCGGGCATCGGTTACCCGGCCTGTTACCGGCGTTTGTGCCCACAGGAGCTGCACTGTACAGAGCAGTCCCATCAAAAGCAGAAGTTTGATCTTTCTCATGTTGATTGAATTTTTAAAAATCCTTAACAATATAAACAAAGAATCCCATGCATAAGCTGCATGGGATTCTTTGTTTTAAGGAATTTATTTTTAAAAATTACTCGCGGTCGCGGCTACCTAAAAAGATCATAACATACTGCAAAAGCGTAACCACGGCGGCTAAGGCAGCCACCACATAAGTCATAGCGGCCCATTTTAAAGCATTTTTAGCCTTTGGATATTCCTGCGCTGTAGTTACATTAGTATGCTGCAGCCAGGCCAGGGCGCGCTTGCTGGCGTCAAACTCCACGGGCAAGGTTACCAGCGAAAACAGTACGGTGGCGGCAAAAAGACCAATACCCACCAACAACAACGTTGTATTGCCGGAGGAAGCCA
>CBDTUH010000166.1:0-7434 GCA_965363375.1 uncultured bacterium | reverse complement strand
ATGGTGTGCTGCCGAATAAGAATGAATCGTTCGACATTAAGTTCCCGGTAAGCCTGTTTCCTTCACTTTTCCTGAGCCAAAAAGTGGGCGAGATGGACGATCTGCAACTCAACTATAGCCGCCGCATCAACCGTCCCGGCTTTTGGCAGCTGTTTCCTTTTTATGATATATCAGACAGCCTGAACATCAGTAAGGGAAATCCAGGCCTGAACCCTGAGTTCACCAACTCACTGGAACTCTCCTACTCCAAGATGTTCAAAAACCGCGACAACCTGATTGCTTCGGTTTACTTTAAGCATACCAATAACCTGATCACATCCTTCCAGTCTTTTGAGTATGTGGACCTGATCACGGATTCTGCTTTGGTATCTACCTATATCAATGCCAACCAAAGCTATGTAAGCGGTTTGGAACTGACAGGACGTAACAAGATCACTAAATGGTGGGATTTAACAACAAATGCCAACCTGTATACTGCTAAAATTGATCTGAATGACCAGCCCGACCCGGACCAGTTTGTCAGCTATTTCCTGAAAGTAAACAACAGCTTCAGGCTGCCTAAAAACTTCACGGTACAGTTATCGGCCGATTACCAATCCAAGCGCATTTCATCGCCGGGTGGTAGCGGTGGCGGCGGTGGTCGTGGTTATGGCGGTGGAATGTTCGGCGGTGGTGGCGGTTCTGCAGCGCAGGGCTTTATCCGCCCCAACTATGGTGTAGATGCCGCTGTACGTTTCGAGTTTCTCAAAAACAAATCAGCATCGCTGGGTTTAAGTGTGAACGACATTTTTAGAACCCGCAAGTTCGATTCCTATACCGAAACACCATTCATTATTCAGGATATGGTGCGTCGCAGAGATCCTCAGGTATTCCGTCTCAACTTTAACTACCGCTTTGGTAAGTTTGATGCCAGCCTTTTCAAACGCAAGAACAACCGCATGGAAGGCGAAGGTGGCGGTATGGAAGGTATGGGCATGTAATAAAACGTCTCTTTTTCCTTTTAAAAAGTCCTGCAGCAACTGCAGGACTTTTTTTATTGAATAGACTGTACTTTTGAAGCTATTATTATGTATCAATTTGCACTTATTGGCTGTGGCCGCATTGCTGCTCGCCATGCTGAAAATATTCTGAAACACGGCCGGCTGAAAGCTGTTTGCGATATAGATAAAACAAAGGCAGATGCTTTTGCCACACAGTACGACGCTACCGCTTATTATTCAATAGATGAATTATTGAAGGCAGAAAAAGAGATAGACATTATCAGCATTTGCACACCTAATGGTTTGCATGCCGAACATTCCATTAAATCGTTGCAGGCGGGCAAGCATGTACTTTGTGAAAAGCCTTTGTGCCTGACAAGTGCCGCCGCGTGGCAAATGGTGGAGACAGCTTATTTCAATAGGAAAAAACTATATGTTGTAAAACAAAACAGGTATAATGAGCCGGTACAACTTGCAAAACGTTTGTTGGATAGCAATTCTCTAGGCGCATTGTACAGTTTTCAAATCAATTGTTTCTGGAACCGGCCACAGCAATACTATACCGGTGACTGGAAAGGAAGCGAATACCTGGATGGTGGAATTTTATACACCCAATTCAGTCATTTTATCGACCTGCTATATTGGTTTTTAGGAGAAGTTGAAAACACAAAAGGGTTTATTACCAATTTTGCCAAACGCCAACATTTTGTACTGGAAGATACTGGAGTTATTGCTCTGAAAATGAAAAGTGGTGTTGTTGGAACGCTTAATTACACCATCAATAGCTACAATCACAATAAAGAAGGATCATTTTCACTTATCGGTGAAAAAGGAACAATAAAAATAGGTGGCCAGTACCTTAATAAACTGGAATGGTTTGATGTTGAAGGAGAAATTGCACCACAGTTAGACCCAGCAACATATGCTAATGATTATGGTTTTTATAAAGGAACGATGAGCAATCACAAAGCTGTTTATGATGACTTGATTGCTTCTTTAACTGGTAATGGCAATTTACTGGAGGCAAAAGATGCAGCTAAAGTGGTAGAAATTATTGAACAGATTTACAAAGACTCCAGACAATAATGCATATAGTATATATAGTCGGTAACCGTCCCCAATTTATTAAACTAGCCATTCTGCATCAGCAAATTAAGCAGTTTGATTTCATAAGAGAAACAATTATACATACAGGTCAACACTTTTCGAAAGAGATGAGTGATATTTTTTTTGATGAACTTGATATTGAACTACCCACAATTAACCTTCAAATAAATTCACTTTCTCATGCAGTAATGATTGGCAAAACAATGGAAGCGTTATCAACTAAAATCGGAAGTCTCTCACCTGATTTTGTTGTAGTATTTGGTGACACAAACGCTACATTAGCTGGAGCCCTAACTGCCAAAAAATTGAATATACCAGTTATACATATTGAAGCGGGTATACGGACCTTTGATGAAAAGATGCCTGAAGAAAGCAACCGTTACATTACAGATAGAATTTCTGATATAAATTTTTGTTGCACATATCTAGGCATGCAACATCTTAAAAACGAAGGGTTCAATGGTGAAACAATACAGTCCAGGGTAATTAATAGTGGAGATTTAATGTTGGATGCATTTTATTATTACAGTACAAAAAAACAAAAGGCAACTAAACAAGATGAATATAGTATTAATGGTGATTACATTTTAACCACTATTCATAGAAAGCAAAATATTGAAGATTCATATTTGCTTTCACATATAGTAGAAGCATTGAACGTTTTGAACAAAGAAACACCTGTAATATGTCCACTTCATCCTAATACTAAACAACTATTACTGGCCAACAACATCTTTCCGGAATTTAAAATCATACCACCCCAAGGTTATTTTGCTTTGCAGAGACTTTTACAAAAAGCAAAATTTGTTATAACAGACAGCGGTGGCCTCCAAAGAGAAGCCTTTTTTGCCCAAAAACCTTTACTAATATTAATGGAAAAACCATTCTGGCCAGAAGTGTTAGAACATGGAACAGCAATATGTAGCTCCAGTTATAAATATGAAATACTTAATCATTTCCAGGTATTGAAAAAGATGAAAGGGCAAAATAACATTTCAATATTTGGAAACGGAAAGGCAGCCGCTATTATAGTTGATGAAATTGTCTCCTATCATAATAACATTAAAAGGAATAAACCATCATAGCTACTAATGCAGAAGAAGATTAAAATTGCTGTTACCGTAATTTCAGACCTGGTAACCGATCAACGTGTTCACAAAGTCTGCCATTCGCTACACAATAACGGTTATGATATTTTTTTGATTGGAGCCAGACGTAAAACAAGTTTACACCTAACAATTCGAAACTACAAAGCTGACCGTATCCATCTCTTATTTCAAAAGAAAGTATGGTTTTACGCAGAGTTCAATATCAAGCTTTTTTTTAAGCTTTTGTTTACACCTTTTGATATTGCATTAGGTAATGATCTTGATGTGATGCCGGCTACTTACTTGGCTGCTCGTTTAAAAGGTAAACCAGTTGTGTATGATACGCACGAATACTATCTGGGCATGCCTGAATTGGAAGGAAAGCCATTTATAAAAAAAGTATGGCGTTTAATAGAGCAGTTTATATTTCCACGAGTTAAATACATCTACACAATATGTGACTCTTTTTGTAAATTATATTATAAAGATTATGGAAAAACAATCCAGTATATTCAAAATGTTCCTTCCTTACATTTCAATACCAGTCATGAATTTGATGAAATGAAAAGGGAGATATACAAAAAAATTCCTGATGGCAAGCACTTATTGCTCTTTCAAGGTGCTGGTATAAATGTAGAACGCGGTGTAGAAGAATTGGTTTTAAGTATGCAATATCTGGATGAAAAGGATTTTCATCTTATCATTGTCGGTGGTGGTGACATTTTTGAAGATATAACAAAAATTGTAGCTGAAAAAAAACTAGCGAACAAGATAACTATTCTGCCCAAAGTTCCATTTGAAGTTTTAAGGCATATTACGGAAAAGGCTGATATTGGATTTACACTTGATAAGCCAACTAATGTTAATCATATACTTGGCCTGCCTAATAAGTTATTTGATTATTTACATGCCGGAGTACCTATTATTTCAAGCAAGTTAGTTGAGCTGCAATCAATAATTGAAAAATATAATGTTGGGTATTTAATTCAGTCCCATCATCCGGAGCATATTGCTGATTGCATAATGTACGTTTTTTCCAATCCTATGTTATTGGAACAATGGAAAAAAAACTTGGTGGCAGTAAAGCGTGACTATAACTGGGAAAACGAAGAAGTTAAACTTTTAAAAATATTTGAAACAGTAAGTAGGGATAACGGATTTCATTATAATGGATAAACATTTACATATCGTTGCATTCGATATTCCTTACCCTGTCGACCACGGCGGCTTTTTCGATCTTTTTCACAAACTGGTATCCCTTCATCAACAAAAGATTTTTATATACCTGCACTGTTTTGAATACGGCCGTAAACACCAGGATGAACTGAATAAATATTGTAAGAAAGTTTTTTATTATCAACGTAAAAAAGGATTGAAAGGCATTTCAATTAACCTCCCCTACATTGTTGCTTCACGAACAAACAATGAATTGATTCAAAATCTTTCTAACGACAATAACCCTATATTGCTTGAAGGAACTCATTGTACCTATCTGCTACACAAAAACTATTTTCCTGGTAGAATCATTTTATACCGGCTGCACAATATCGAGCACATTTATTACAGGCAGTTATACTTTAATGAACAAAACATTATTAAGAAAGCTTATTATTTTTTTGAAAGCCGTCTTTTACAGCATTACGAAAAGAAGGTATTGCCAAAGGCCAGTGTTGTACTAACAGTTTCAGAAAACGATTCAAAAAAAATTCAAACATTCAGTCCGTCAGCTTCAGTTATGTACCTGCCTGTTTTTATGCCTCAGAAAGATGTTTATAGCTTGACTGGCGCTGGCAATTACTGCTTGTACCATGGAAATTTGTCAGTAGCAGAAAATAGCAGGGCGGCTACCTGGCTGATGGAAAAAGTTTTCTCAAAATTAGACACGACGCTTATAATTGCTGGTAGAAAACCTCCTAAATCCCTTTTACAGAAGGCCGAAAAAAAGAAAACTATACAAGTGGTAGCCAATCCTTCTGAACAGGAAATGCAACAGCTTATTCAGCAAGCCCAAATCAATATTATTCTTTCTTTGAACGATACAGGTATTAAACTAAAATTGCTGAATGCATTGTATGGCGGGCGTCATTGTCTGGCTAATCTGCCGGCTGTTTCCCATACCAACCTGGAAGACCTTTGCCATATAGCTAACACAGAAACTGAAATAAAATCTGTTATCCTTGAACTGCAGAAAAAAGAATTTACACAAAATGAAATTGAACTTCGCAGTCAAAAGCTACACTCTATTTTTAACAACGAAAGAAATGCCCAAAAACTTATAACGCTGCTATACTCGCATTATCAATAACCTCACCTCTTTCTGTACGCACCATACGCGCCGGATATTTATTAATGACCATATAGTCATGCGTTGCCATCACAATAGCCGTTCCGTAATCGCGAGAAATGCTAAACAGCAATTGCATGATCTCGTCAGAGGTTTCGGGGTCCAGGTTTCCGGTAGGCTCATCTGCCAATATCAGTTTGGGAGAGTTCAGTAAAGCACGGGCAATGTCTACCCTTTGTTGCTCACCACCGCTCATCTCATAAGTCATTTTAAAACCTTTCGATTTCAGGCCTACTTTATCCAGCACATCGGCAATTTTTTCGTTCATCAGCTTTTCATCTTTCCAGCCAATGGCACGCAGCACAAATTTCAGATTGTCATTCACGTTACGATCGGTCAGCAGCTGAAAATCCTGGAATACCACGCCCAGCGTGCGGCGCAGAAAAGGTACCGTCTTCCAGGTCATTTTCCGCAGGTCAAAGCCGGCAATAGTAGCGTCACCTTCACGCAGCGGCAACTCGCCATACAAGGTTTTCAGCAAACTCGATTTTCCGGTTCCGGTTTTACCTACCAGGTACACAAACTCACTTTTATTTACCACCAGGTTCACGTTCTGCAATACCATGTTATCGCCCTGGTAAATATTCGCATTCTTTATTTCGATGATCGGTTCCGCCATGCTTTCTCTTATTTGCTGCAAAGTAAAAAAATGAAAGGGAAGATGCTGTATAAATTTTCCTAAACTAAAAATTAAGCAATAGGCTCATATAATAAAATAAACACATACGGCATGCATTTTAATTCTGAAACGCTGTTAAAATATGAACTTATAAATCTGGAAGAAAACTACACTATTGTGAAGAACTTGAAAAATCGCTATGGATTAGATTTAAAAGGAAAAAGAGACGTTTTGAAAAACGTCTCTTTTTCCTTTTATTTAATATACAATCTGCTGACCTTTTGCTGTAATAACCAGGCTGTTTTTATCAGCCGCTTCTACCCTGCCAATCACCTGTGCATCTATACCAAAGCTTTGTGCCAGCTGAATAATAGCTTCCGCAGCGTTTTCATCCGTATAAATTTCCAGCCTACAACCCATGTTAAACACCTGGTACATTTCCCTGTCATCGGCGCCGCTGCTTTGCTGGATAATTTCGAAAATTTCGGGAGGAGCAAAAAGATAGTCTTTTACCACGCGCACGCCTTCGGGCATGTATTTCATACATTTGGTTTGGCCGCCGCCGCTGCAATGTATCAGCCCGTTGATATTGTCAAAATGCTGCTCCAGCACAGCCTTTACCACCGGTGCAAAAGTGCGCGTAGGTGAAAGAATCAACTTGCCAATGTTGGTTTTAAAAATTTCTCCCTTGAATTGAACATCAATGCTATCGGTCATGTCGTATTTACCTATGTAAACCACATCATCGCTTAATGAAGGCTCAAAGGTTTCGGGGAAGTGTTGCGCATACCATTTCTTCAGCACATCGTGGCGGGCACTGGTAAGTCCGTTGCTGCCGATACCGCTGTTATATTCCTCTTCGTATACTGCTTTTCCATAACTGGCCAAACCAACAATTACATTACCAGGTGTAATTTTTTGATTAGTAATTAGCCTGTCTTTTCTCCAGCGCGCACCCATGGTTCCGTTCACTGCAATAGTGCGCACCACATCGCCTACATCGGCCGTTTCGCCGCCCATAAATTCAATGTCTACACCATGCTGCCGCATCTCGTCAAAAAACTGCTGCGAGCCTTCTATCAGCGCCTGCAACACCTCGCCGGGGATCAAATGCTTGTTTCTATCTATAGAAGAGGAATACAGAAGGTTGTTGTAAATGCCCACGCAAATAAGGTCGTCGGTGTTCATAACAATGGCATCCTGCGCAATGCCTTTCCATACGCTCAAATCGCCTGTTTGCTTCCAGTATAAATAAGCTAGTATGCTTTTGGTGCCGGCGCCGTCCGCATGCATCAC
>CBDTUH010000165.1:0-7461 GCA_965363375.1 uncultured bacterium | reverse complement strand
ATCGGCGACCTGCAGGGCTGCTACGACGCCACGCAGCGCCTGCTCGAGCGCATCGCCTTCGATCCCGCGAAGGATCGCCTGTGGTTCTGCGGCGACCTCGTCAACCGCGGCGGGCAGTCGCTGGAGACGCTGCGGCTGGTGCATTCGCTGCGCGAGCACAGCGTCGTGGTGCTGGGCAACCACGACCTCTCGCTGCTCGCCATCGGCGAGCGCCGCGAGGACGAGCAGCGCAAGGTCAACACCGACCTGCAGCGCATCGTCACCGCGCCCGACCGCGACGAACTGCTGGGCTGGCTGCGCATGCAGAGGCTCATGCACGTGGATCGCCAGCTCGGCTGGGCGATGGTGCACGCGGGCGTCGCGCCACGCTGGACGCTCGCCATGGCCGAGCGCCATGCGCGCGAGGTCGAGAAGGTGCTGCATGGCGACCAGTACCCGCGCCTGCTCAAGAACCTCTACGGCGACGGGCCGGCCTGGAATCCGCGGCTGGCGGGCATCGACCGGCAGCGCGCGATCATCAACATCTTCACCCGCATGCGCTTCTGCAGCCCGCGCGGGCGCATCGCGTTCGAGGACAAGGGCTCGCCGGGCACCCAGCCCGCGGGGCTGTACCCGTGGTATTCGGTGCCGGGCCATGCACCGCGCGAGTTGAAGGTGGTCTGCGGGCACTGGTCGGCGCTGGGGCTGTTCATCGGCCACGGCGTGCATGCCATCGACACCGGCGCGGTCTGGGGCGGGCGCCTCACCGCGCTGCGGCTGGACAGCGAGGAGCTGCAGTTGGCGCAGGTGCCCGGGCGCGACGTGCCTGCGCAGCCGCCGAAGCCGCGGCCCGCGCAGCGCCGCGAGCCCCGTCACGGGGGCCGCCCGGAGCGCCGCGAGCGCCTGCGGGAGGAGCGGCGCGCGGATCCCCCTCCGACGCGGGACACGCCCGCGGGCTGAGCGGCAGGGCCTGCCCCGGGTGGTCCGCCTCAGCGCGTTGATTCCGCGCCAGCGTCCACGGGCTCGAGCTTGGACCAACGCCAGAGGACCCGATCGGGCTGTCGGATGTCGCCTGCCGACTGGTCCCCCCAGCCCACCAGCGCCATGTCCGGCACCCGCTGGCGCAGCATCGTGCCGATCGCGAGCCCGCCGTCCTCGAGTCGGGCCAGCGCGAACGCTTCGGTGGCGATGCCCCCGCCCGATCCGGGCGCATGCACGGGCCGGGGCGCGAACGCCATGACGCCGCGTGAGCAGCGGGCCTCGCGCCTGCCGTGCTCGACGAAGCCCCAGCCGCCACCCGGGCCGCGCGCGCCGTCGGCGCGCGTGCGCAGCACGATGGCACCGGGCGTGGCCTGCACCTCGAACTGCATGGGCCCGCGGTCCACGTACGCCGGGTAACCGCGCGGCCACGGGCGTTCGCGGGAATCGAAGCCGTCGGCGAACTCGCCCGCAGCGGGCGGCCACCGATACAGGCCCTCCACGTCCGGGCCCCCCACCAGGCCGTCCAGGTCGCCGAACGCCGGCGGCGGCAGCGGGCGCTCCCCGCAGGCGGCCAGCAGGGCGACGGCGACGATCGCCAGTGCGCACCGCGCCGGCAGCCTGCACCACGTTACCGCGCTCACTCCGGGCGCTCCAGGTCGACGAAATCGAAAGCGAACGCGTGGCGCGCGTCCGCCGGATGGTGTTCGCGCGCGACTTCGCGCCAGGCGCTGGCGTCGAACGCCGGGAAGTAGGCGTCGGCACGTGGCACGGTGGTATCCACGCAGGTGAGGTGGAGCCGCGTGGCGACGGGCAGCATCGCGGCGAACACGCCCTCGCCGCCGATCACCGCCAGCTCCTCCGCGCCCGACACCCGCGCCAGTGCATCGTCCACCGACGCCACCGCCTCCATCCCGTCGAACGGAACGCGCCCGCTGCGGGTGAGCACCAGGTTGCGCCGGCGCGGCAGCGCGCGGCCCAGCGATTCGGCCGTGCGACGCCCCATCAGGATGGGCTTGCCGAGCGTGAGGGCCTTGAAGCGAGCGAGGTCGTCGGGCAGGTGCCAGGGCAGTGCGTTGTCGACGCCGATCGCGCGCGCGCGGTCGAAGGCGACGACGATCGAAACGCGCATCAGACCGCCACCGGCGCCTTGATCGCCGGATGCGGGTCGTAGCCCTCGATGGCGATGTCGTCGAAGGTGAAGGCGAACAGGTCGGTCACGCCCGGGTTCAATCGCAGCGTCGGCAGGGCGCGCGGCGTGCGCGCGAGCTGCTCGCGCGCCTGCTCGACGTGGTTCGAATACAGGTGCGCATCGCCCAGCGTGTGCACGAAGTCGCCAACGCCCAGTCCGCAGACCTGCGCGACCATGTGCGTGAGCAGCGCATAGCTCGCGATGTTGAAGGGCACGCCGAGGAAGATGTCGCCGCTGCGCTGGTAGAGCTGGCAGCTGAGTCTCCCGTCGGCCACGTAGAACTGGAACATCGTGTGGCAGGGCATCAGCGCCATCTTCGGCAGGTCCGCCACGTTCCAGGCACTGACGATCAGGCGGCGGCTGTCGGGGTTGGTCTTTATCTGGTTGATGACGTCAGATATCTGGTCGACCGTTTTGCCGTCGGCGCCGGTCCAGCTGCGCCACTGCTTGCCGTACACGGGTCCCAGCTCGCCCTCTTCATTAGCCCACTCGTCCCAGATGCTCACGCCATTTTCCTTGAGGTAGGCAATGTTGGTTTCGCCTTTTAAAAACCAAAGCAGCTCGTGAATGATGCTGCGCAGGTGCAGTTTTTTGGTGGTGACCATAGGAAAGCCATCCTGCAGGTTGAAACGCATCTGGTAGCCAAAGGTGCTGACCGTGCCGGTGCCGGTGCGGTCGCTTTTGTGCACGCCGTTTTTTAATATATGTTGAAGGAGGTCGAGGTACTGTTGCATAGGTGCAAGTTAGAAAGAAGCCTGTTTTTTTTAGGACTGTTTTTCCACAAAAGTAATGTGCAAATTGCTAATAGAAAGTGGGCGCGATTATAGAGTATAGTATAAGACCTTGCGAATGAGCCTTTTTTGTGTTTTCTTTGAGGCCAATACATGTTCAGCCTTTATTCTGTTATTACTGCATTCGGGGTAAAGATCAAAAAGTTAGGTTGAATACTTTGTATTACATACTCTTAATTCAACACCTATCGTCATATTTAATACAAAAGATAAGTGAAAACATTTCTTACAATTATTGCAATTTGTATTTCTTTCCTCTCCTATGGGCAATCTGCCTTTGTAACAATTGCTAATAACAAATTAGATGTTCCCGTGGGATGTAAAATTGAAAGTGAACTCAAAGTGCATTGCGATGGATACGAAGTGGGTTGGTTATATGGTGACAGGCAGAAGGTTAATGGGTTACTGAATTCATTTTTAGAATTGAATGAAATGTTTAGTAATTCCCGGAAGAAGCGTTTTGATTTTTATTTGTTTGATAAAAAAGTGAAAGGGTACAAAGTAAGTTACCAGTCTGGTACTAAAACCGCTTACCAGCTTACGGCTTCGGGTGTTGTTAATAATGAGCCTTTTTGGATTTTAATTTCGCTCGATAAAGAGCCTGTTACCAATGACGACTTACCCCAGTTTGTGAAGCAGATTATTAGATTTGCAGAGAAGCGATAACAGGATGCATTCAAAAGTTGATTTGCAATCCTTTAAAAATCCATTTTATCTAAACACTGCCTCAATGAAAGTTTTTTTAATTAGTTTATTCACCATTCTACATCTTGCAGTTGCCTCCCAAACCCAGCTTCCTGACAATTTTAAAATTGGAAATAGTGTTGAAGTATTTAGCCGGGACAGTATAAAGATCTATTTTACTTGCACCGGAGCAGTGGTTGAAAAAAATTGTGCGGACTATTACCGAGTGGGTAAAATGGATACGGAAATTATTAATGTAGTGGGCGACTTTTACGATTACTATGTAAATGATAAGCTGTACTTAAAAGGCACGATGCAGAACAACGCCTTAGAGGGACCGGCGCAATATTATTTTGACAATGGCCAGGTAAAAGAAGAAGGGGCTTATCGAAACAATTTACGCCACGGAAAATGGGTGTTTTATTATGCCGATGGACAAATAGAAAAGGTGTACCATTATACAGATGGCCTGCCTGATATTCTGGAAGCGTATTCGCCGGATGGAAAACCAACTGTTTTTAATGGCAATGGAGCTATAAAAATCCAGTTCAGTTTATACAAACAATGCAACAAGTTTGAGATATGGGGACAATTGCTAAATGGTAAAAAAAACGGCCAATGGGCTTTCGCTAATCCGGGTGCCCATCCCATAACAACCGAGGTATTTGAAGAAGGCCGGTTTATAAAAGGCGGATCAGGCAATTACGAATACAGGGAAAAGGCAAAAATTGAATTTGTTGATTTTTACGCCAGTGAAAACCTTGATTTAATTGAAAACCACCCTGGTTGCCACGGCAAATATTTAGTTTCTTCCCCATATTACAACAATCAGTTTTTTCAGGCACCCTTTTTCGCCGAACTGCAAGAAAAACTTACCAGCTATACCGAACCTGTAAAAAACCAATGGCTGGTAGTGGGCATAACTATAAACAATAAAAACAAAGTATCGGAAATAAACGTAGCTTCTTCCATCAACGATATAGCGCTAGAAAAGCATATCTATGCTTTGGTTACTACAATGAAACGCTGGCAATCCGCATCATTAAATTCAAAAAAAGTAGCTTCTGATATCTTTTTTTCAATTATTGTTGATGCCAATCAAATTATAATACCCGCTGATTACCTATACAAAAATTGAAGCATCAATAGCCTGCTTGGCTTAAGCATCCACCCCTACAACAGCGCCTTTTCCAGCACATCGCCCAGCAGGTAAGCCGCCGCGGCCGCCACCACGCCTAGCAGCACCGTTTCGCCAATGGAGCGTACCCAGCCGGCGTGGGTTACAAAATTTTTAGCCGCGCCAATCAGTATAAAAGTGATAAAGGTAAAAATGGAAGAAACCAGGAACGGGTTGAAGTCGGTACCCTGCATCAGCGTTATCACAAAAGCAACCAGCGGAATGGCACCGGCTACGGCAAAAGCACCAAATGTATAAGCGCCGCATTTGAAGGGCGATTTGGTTTCCTTCATCATGCCCAGTTCGTCTTTCATCATCGTATCCAGCCACACGGCGCGGTTGCTGGTAATGCGGGCTACCACCATCTGCAACTCCTCGCCGCTAAAGCCTTTTTCTATATAAATATCTTCTACTTCCTTACGCTCTTTTTCGGGCAGGTTGTCCATCTCCCATTCTTCTATCCGCACATGCTTGTTGTAATTATCAATCTCCGATTTTTTACTCAAAAAACTGCCAATGGACATCGAAAGGCCATCGGCAATAAGGTTGGATACACCCAGTATCAGCACCACTTTGATGCTGAGGCCCGCACCTGATGCACCGGCCACCACTGCAAAAGTGGTAACAATGCCATCGATAGAGCCATACACCATTTCGGGCAGGTAAGCTTCTATGCTTTTGAACAGCGAGCTGTTGCTATGCAACTGGTTTTCGGCGGGGATGGCGGTTCCAACTTTTTCCGGCATGAGACAAACAATTTAAGCAATGGCAAACAATAGGCAAATCAGCCCTAAAACGTCTCTTTTTCCTTTTAAAAATCAAGCGGCAACCATATATAAAAACGTCTGTTTTTCCTTTTGTGCCTGCCGCTGCCTTGTGTGGGTTGTACCCGGCTCGAACGGGTGACCCCTACCCTGTCAAGGTAGTGCTCTAAACCAACTGAGCTAACAACCCATATGTATTGTATTTTAACCTTGGGTAAATGTAATTTTTATTTGGCAAAAGAAACCGAACCGCAATGCAAAAACAACATGATATGTTTCATACAATATACAGTACCACATATCCTTTTTTATTCCGCTAATAACAAATTTGCTTCTATTTTAGTCCCTAGTTTTAAAAATCAAATCAACTGCAAACTTATGCCACTTAAAAACCTGCCGCTTTTACTGCTTTGTTTTATTTCCATCAGCAGTGCGGCGCAGCAAAATGAAAACATTACCACCGACGTTACAAAACTTACTTTTCTCAACCCCGGTTTTAGCTACGAAAAAAGCATTGGCCAAAAATCAACCTTGCATGGCCATCTTTTTTTTAATACATCAGTAGAGTTCAGTTATTCTGAAGCCTTGGGCAGCGATTTCAATGCTTCTTTTGACCCCGCACTGCTGCTACAGTACCGTTATTATTACAATTACAACCAGCGGCAACAAAATGAAAAACGTACCGAAATGAACAGCATGAACTACATCAGCCCTACGTTTCAAACCTCACTGTCTAAGTCGCGCATTTCTACCGATCATGTATGGGAAACCGAAGCGCGGCCTATTAATGTGGCGGGCGTAGTTTGGGGTCTGCAAAGAAATTATGCAAGCCGCTTCAGCCTGGATTTGAACCTGGGGCTGGGTTACTTGTTTACCACTACCACGCTTCAAGGTGGCACTGTGCCTCAAAAAGAAAGTGTAGGAATGGTTACCATGATGGGCCAGTTCAACTTGGGCTTCTGGCTGAACCGCAAATAAAAACAAGCATAAAAAAACCTGCTTTTTACGAGCAGGTTTTTTTATGTCCGGTTATAAAGCTTCTTTATAAAATACAGGCTATCTGCCGCTTCTTCTATCCAATTCTTTTTTTATCAATCCCAGTTCGCGGCCGGTTTGTCCTTTTACAGACGTATTCTCCTGTGCGCGGCGCATCAGGTAAGGAATCACATCTTTAATGGGGCCAAAGGGCAGGTACTTGCTGACGCTGCAGCCCGCTGCAGCGAGGTTAAACGTGATGTTATCGCTCATACCAAACAGCTGGCTGAAGTGCACGTGCGGATGGGCCAGCGGCAAGCCCTTTTGCTGCAGCAGCTCGGTTGTCAGTGCATTGCTGCGTTCGTTGTGCGAGGCTACAATCAATCCTATTTTATCTAAATGCTCTACGCAAAATTCTACAGCAGCATCATAGTCCCTGTCGGTAGCTTCCTTGGTGGGCTGTATGGGCGATGGGTAGCCTTTTTCGGCAGCGCGCTCACGCTCTTTTTCCATGTAGGCACCGCGCACCAGCTTAGCGCCTAAAATATAACCTGCGCGCTGCGCTTCGTCAAACGACTCTTTTAAAAACTGCAACCGGTCGTGGCGGTACAGTTGCAGCGTATTGTACACAACTGGTTTGGTTTTGTTGTAGGTTTCCATCATAATGGTGGTAACGGCATCTACACTGTCCTGTATCCACGAGTCTTCAGCATCTATCAGCACACCCACGCCAGCGCCGGCGGCGGTGCTGCAAATGCGCTGCAGGCGGTCGTATACATTGCTCCACTCGCGCTGCTCGTTGGTGGCCAGGCGCTGCACGGCATCGTGGTAGCGCGCCACCAGCCCGGCCGCGGCGGAGGTGCGCATGCCTTCGTCTACTTTTTCCATCAGTGCAAAGCGCGCAATGCCGGTAACCTTTAC
>CBDTUH010000164.1:0-7488 GCA_965363375.1 uncultured bacterium | reverse complement strand
GCAAAAAGAAGGCTCAGCCCAAACCAATGCCAGCGTAACTTATACAAGCCAGCCGGGTGGCACGGGCATCAGCCAGAATTATAGCATCAACATCAGCTACCAGTACAGCCACCACAACTTTAGCGGCCAATACACGGCACAATTTAAAGGCGGCAATAAGGTAGGGTCTGAACTTCTTTTTTCAAACGGTGGCAAGGAAATAATAAACTACCAATACGATTTCAACATCAACCCCTATGTGCACCTGGGCCTGCCTGACCTCTTTTTCACACACAGCTCAAAACACAACATAGGCTCACAGCAAAACGGCTACGATGGCAGTTATGCAAAAAATGAATTTCCGGCTGGTACTGAGTATTCGATTGATGCCGACGGCTACCCTACACAGGCCATCACGCATTACCTGAACCCGTTTCTCGGTATCTATTTACATAAAACCAAAACGGTTTATCATTATTAAAAATATTTATCAACTTTACAATAACAGTATATGTACTACAGGTTTTTTATCATCGCCATTATTGTACTTTCCTCCTGCACCGCTGCCAAAGTGCAGGTGCCCGAAAAGTTCAGCAGCCAGGCCACCCAAATGCAAGTAAAAGGCATCAATGGCTGGCAAGTAGGCCAGAAACTAAGCTTTGGCCCTTACACCACATCAACCATTAAAAGAGGCTGGGATTTTACTGCATCGCTGCAATACAGCAGGTTTCGCATTAGGCCCGAAGAAGCCCTAATGAAGGTGTTTGACATCAATACAGACAACAATATAAACTGGCAGCGCAGTCGCTTTCAGTACACGCTTCAGGATGGAGATAACATTGCAGAAATTTATGCCACCGAAAAGTTCAGCGAAAAACAACTGGTGTATAAAAGCAACAACCCCTGGATCGGCAATGCTTCCAAAACAGAAAGGTATGAATATGCATTTACGGCAGCAATTGTTCCTTTAACCGCTACAGCTTCTGAGCCCTGGTCGCTGGTAATGATTGACAAATATGATATTGCCAGTGATACGGCACGCAAACTGTTTGACAGGCCGTATGTGGAGCAGGAAGGTTATGCCACCAATGGCAAAGAAAACATCGCCATTCGTCCTTTACGTATAGAAAAGATTACAACAGCAAAAGGAAAAGAAACGAAAGTATTTGGCGGCAAAATGCTGAGCGGCTACGAGCTGCAATGGGATGGTGGTGTGGTAGCTATTATCGATATTCTGGACAACAGTATATGGATGTACAACGACCTGGAGCCGGCCGACAAGCTGATTCTTTCCTCCATTGCATCTGCCATTTTATTAAAACGGATGCAGGACATAGAAAAAGACAAAGAAAACACCGAGCAGTTTTAAATGCAAGCCGTAGAACTGGATATCGAAATGTTGCTGGAAGGCTGCCGGGATAATAACCGGAAAGCACAGGAAGGATTGTATAGACAGTTCTACGGCTTTGCCATGACCATTGCGCTGCGCTACTCGCGCGATGAGCACGATGCAGCCGATATTATGAGCCTGGCTTTTGTCAAGATCTTTAAAAGCATCAAAAGCTTTGACCCACAGAAAGGAAGCTTGCACGCCTGGATCAAACGCATTGTAGTAAATGAAGGACTGGACCATATAAAAAGCCGTAACCGCTTTAGCGAAAATGTGGAAGTGGAAACGGTGGCCGAACCACAGATTGCCAATGCAGCGCTGGAGCAGATGGGTGCCGAAGAAATTATGAACCTGATAAAAAAACTGCCGCCGGCTACGCACGCTGTTTTTGTATTGTATGCGGTGGAAGGCTACAACCACCGCGAAATTGCGGAGCGCCTCAACATCAGCGAAGGCACCTCCAAGTGGCACCTGAGCGAAGCACGCAAAACTTTACAAATGCAATTGCAAACCTATATATGAGCAACAGACAACAATACGAACAAACCATTGCCGGCAAGCTGGATGCCCTGCCGCTGCCCGATATGGCCGATGCCATCTGGGCACGCATTGAGGCAAAGCTGGATGCGGAGCTGCCGCCCGAAAACGGGCCTGGCCGCCAAACGCCCAACTTCCCCGCAGGTGGTTTTTTCATTGGTGGCCTCAGTATTATTTTATTAACCGTTTTATACCTTTTATTCAAACCTGCTCCAAACCAACAGCAACCTCAAATAACGATACCTGTTAACAACACTACTACCGTACAACCTGCGCAGCCGCAAAAGCAAAACAGTCCACCCGGTAATAACACAATTGTTACCGCACCTGCAGGCAATAACGCTGCAGGTGTTGCTACGTTACCAGCTGTATTAAAGGATAGCACTTTTACAAGCAACTTACCTCCTGCCCTGCTGCCCGACACAACAACACAAATACTAAAACAGCCACTGGTAGCGGTAAAAACGCCACCCAAAAAAGACACGTTACCTCCTGCAAAAAAAGGCAGGGGCGTTAGCGGTATATCCGACGATGACTACCGCATTGTTCCTAAAAAAGACAGCAGCAATCGTTAATATAACATTTGAAATAAATCAAATAACAAAAGGGAAAAGAGACGTTTTCAATAACATGCAAAAGCCCCTGACCATGCAGGGGCTATATGATGCAACCGTATAAGAAAACGTCCTTTTTTCCTTTTGAAATGACAACATCAAAACTATATCTTTAATTAGAAGCAGTAGTGGTAGCTTGTGGCAAAGCAGAAGTATGGTCTGCTGCAATCTGCCACTTACCATCTTTATAAATCCAGGTGGTGGTGTACCGGCCTGCTTCACTGAAAGGCGTGCCTTTATAGCTGCCGGAAACATCATAGCGGCCAGTTTCCACTGCTGCATTGCGATAGATGCGAAACTTTTTATCACTTGCTTTTGCAGATGTGATAACGAGGTCTGGTGAAGTCATGTTTTTAATATCTTCTGCCTTATTTCTTGTATCAGCTTTTTCGTTGGTATGCATATAATCGTCTGCCAATAGTTTTTCAAACATGGCACTGCTGCGGCTTGTCATGGCGCGGTCGTAATCTTCGCTGGCCTTACGCAATTCAGGCTCCATTTCTTCGGGGGTATGCGGCCTTTCTGTAACATGATCTGATACCAGCATCCATTTTCCGTTTTGCTTTTCGTAAATAGCCGTATAGCGGCCCTTATCGCTGTGTGGCGACGCGCCTTCCTCATTGCGCTGCGTAGTAGACTTCCAGGCACCGGTAACTACGGCCAGGTTACCCGACACTTTTACCTTAACATCATCACTAACCATGGATACTAATTTGTAGGAAGGGTTTGTTTTTTGCTTGCGGAAATATTCCGTCACCTGTGCGCGATTTTCGGAAGAGCCATCAGGAAAATAGCCCACATAACCCGGAGCCAAATATTTTTCCTGTGCGTCAAAATCGCCTTTACGCATGGCTTCTTCATAGGCTTCATTTACTTTCAGCACTTCTTTCTCTTCTTTTGATTGCGCAAAGCTTGCAGAAGTGCAGGTAACCGCAAGTAAGGTTGTAACAAAAAGCTTTTTCATGTTGAGGTTGTTTAGATGTATAGTAAAAGAGTTTTATGATTCGATATGCTTAGATTGCAACAACAGCTTTTCCTTTATTTTGAAACGTCTGTTTTTCCTTTTAAATAAACCTGTTGCTAACTTGCCATGGATCGTTTTTATAGAGCAGGAAAGTGATACGAATTTGGGCTGTTAAGCTTTCAAACAATTTTTTCATTCATTGCTTTGTACACGGCTTCGGTTTGCGAATGCACCTGCAATTTTTCGTAAATGCGCTTGATGTGGGTACGCACGGTGTCGATGCTGATGTCCAGTTCTGTAGCTATCATTTTAAAACTGTTGCCTTTTGAAAGACTCGACAAGATCTCCTTTTCACGAAGGGTAAGTTGATACCTGTTTTCAGAAGCAGTTTGTTTTGGTTGCATGCTTTGTATCACCAGGCGTGCAATTCCCGGCGACATAGGTGCGCCGCCACCCAGCACTTCATCAATAGCCGTTGCCAGTTTATCTGAAAGCTGTTTTTTCAGAAGATAACCAGAAGCGCCTGCACAAATAGCATCAAGCACATGTTGACTGTCGTCAAAAACCGTGAGCATAATGATGGCCACTTCTGTATTGAAAGTACGTATAGCTTTTACAGCTTCAATGCCATTGAGCACTGGCATATCTATATCCATCAGCACCACATCGGGCCGTAGCGTAGCCACCTGCTCTTTCACGCTTGCGGGGTCGTCAAAGGCGCCGAGCAGCAGCAGGCCGGGCGACAATATTATTAGTTGCTCAATGCTTTCGCGCAGGTTTTTGTTGTCATCGTATAGTAGAATGCCTTTTTGCATGGCTTGTATAAAGATAGCTTGTACAGAAAGGGAAAATCATACCCTAATCATGTGATGGAATGGCCAGTTGCACGGTGGTGCCTATACCCTCCGTACTGGTGCATTGCACTTGAGCTTGCATGCTGCCGGCCCTTGCCTGCATATTGTGCAGGCCATTTCCTTTTTTTATGAGGGCTTCATTAAATCCTTTTCCGTTATCGGTAACGTGCAGGTTCAGATTACGGCCATCACTCTCCAGCGCAATAGTTACCCTGCTGCATTGGCTATACTTGGCTGCATTGTTCACTGCTTCTTTGAAAATGAGGAAGAGGTCTTTACGACGGGCAGCATCCAACCTGATGCCGGCCAGGCTCCCTTTTTCCACAAACGAGTATTCTATATTGAGGGGGTCGAGTATTTCCGCAGCAAACTCCTTCATTTTAACCACCACTTGTTCCACCGAATCGTTTTGTGGGTTTACAGCCCACACAATATCGCCGATGCTTTCCATCATATTGGCAGCATGGTTGCCAATTTTTTGCAGGCCTTGATGAGTGGCACTGTCATTTCCGGTCTGTTGCAGCAGCACGTTGCTTAAAATATGAATACTGCTGAGGGTGGAACCAATGTCGTCATGCAGGTCGCGTGCAATTCCATTCCTGATTTTTTCCATTTCCAACTGCCGCCGCGTGCGGCTCAGTACGCGATAACGATTAAATAACAGCAGCGCTACAATAATAAGAAATACTACAAATGCCAGCCCACCCCATTGCATCGATTGTTGCCGCTGCAGCCTGGCCTTCACCAACTGCTGGTCTTTTTGCAATAGTGCAATCTCATTCTCTTTCAGTTCGGCTTTATACTGCGCTTCTAATCGTGCTACATCCAACTGCACCTGCGCACTTGTAAGGCTGTCTTGCTGCCGGTGATAGCGGTTGATGAATTCATAGGCTTTTTCAAAATTTCCAAGACTTTCGTAGTGTGCAGCCAGTTGCTGATAAGTAGCGGCTTCATCATTTTTATCGCCACGGCGCAGGTTACTTTGCAGGTTAGTTATCAGCACTTGCTCTTTATGAGCTGCCTGCACCTTATCTTTTTGTAGCGTAAGCAATGCATTTTCAGCTTTTAACATGATGGCGCTGTCCCCTGCAGCAGCCGACAACTGGCGGGCTTTTGCAAAAAATTGCTGCGCCGCTTCCAAATCATTTTTTGCTGCAAATACATGTCCTTTGCCAATGGCTATCTTGGCTTCCTCTCCTTTAAGCCCCATTTCAGTGGCAATCGGCAATGCCTTGTCAAAAGATTGCATTGCCAATGCAAACCGGCTCTGACCGGCATAAACATTTCCCAATGTAATATAGGCTGACCCAATGCCACGCTTATCTGCCAGCTCCCGCTTTAGCTGCAACGACTGATTTGCATATGCCAATGCTTTATCATATTGCTTTAATTCAAAAAAATCGATGCTGATGCTTTGGTAGCAAAAAGATATACCCCGTTTGCTACCGATGCTTTGAAACAACTTCAAGGCCTGAAGGTGATAGCGTAAAGCCTGTTGATGGTTGCCCACTTGCATATAGGTATTGCCTATGTTCAGGTATTGACCTGCTGCTGTTTCGTTATTGCCTGTTTGCGCCGCCAGTTGTGCTGCTTTGATCAGAAATGGCAAGGCAGTTTTGTAATCACCCAGTTTTTTGTAATACAAACCGGCGGTGCTATTGTAATTAACATGAAGCCTGATGTAATCTGCAACCGGGTAGGTCTTTGAAAGAGTTTTTAAAAGTTGGAGATAATAGTTGGCGCTGTCCTGATTGGCTACATTACTATGAATGGTAGTAAGTAAAGAATAAAAGCTGCTTTCAAAATCAGGTGTCTTTACAAGGCGTGCCAAAGCAATTCCTGCGTAGCAAAAAGCCCGTGCCTTTTCATTGTCGGTGCGTAGGTATTCAGAGGCAAGATAAATGTGCGCCCTTACGGTGGGTTCATCTTTATTATTGGCTGCAATTACCTGCAGTAGGCTGTCTTTCGACAACTGGCCACTGCCGGCAAAAGGCAATGCCATAGCAATCCAAAGCAAATAGCGGAAACGCATATAGTCTGGTTTACGGTATTATTAAGTTACACCATTTAACCAACAAAAGCTATAAGTCAGAAGGCAATGCCCAATAAGATTTCTTTTAACGATAGTTAACAATATGATACATAGCTATTGCATTGCAGTAGTAAAAACGTCTGTTTTTCCTTTTACTGCTGTACCGAAAAACGATAAACAGAACTTGTTTGATACGTTTGTCCCGGCGCTAAAATGGTGGATGGAAAATGGGGTTGGTTGGGACTGTCGGGAAAGTGCTGTGTCTCCAGGCAAAAAGCCGTTCTGAAATCATCTTTGGCACCGCCCTTAAAGGTGTTCTGGCTTTGCATAAAGTTACCGCCATAAAACTGCAATCCCGGTTCTTGAGTATATACCTGCATTACAATGCCGGATTGATCGCCAACGATGGTAGCGGCAAGCGCCATGCCTTCGCTTTTATTCAATACAAAATTGTGATCGTAACCTTTGCCAAACTTCAACTGCTCGTTGATCTCAGCTACCTGCGCACCAATGGCTGTAGGCTGCCTGAAATCGAAAGGTGTGCCTGCAACCGGCTGATGCTGCCCCAGTGGAATGAGTGTAGAATCTACTGGTGTATACTGGTCTGCATTGATCTGTAGTACATGATTGTTAATGCTGCCGCTGCCTTCGCCATTGAGGTTAAAAAAAGCATGATTGGTTAAGTTCACCACCGTTTTTTTATCGGTAGTGGCGTTGTAATCGAGCTTCAGTTCATTGTTGCTTGTAAGCGTATATACAACGGTTACATCCAGGTTGCTGGGAAAGCCCTCTTCCCCGTCTTTAGAAATGTAATGAAGCTGCAGCGTGGTATCGTTTGGCTGTTTGGCATGCCACACCACATCACCAAATCCTTTTTTACCGCCATGCAAAGTGTTGGGGCCGTTGATGGTAAAAAGAGTGTACTCCTTTCCGTCCAGCATGAACTTTCCTTTGGCAATGCGGTTGCCAAAGCGCCCAATAGTAGCACCAAAATATGCTTCTGTGGAGTTGATATAATCCTGCAGACTGCCAAAACCTACCACTACATCAATGAACTTTCCTGTTTTATCCGGCACCAGCAAGCTAACCAGACGTCCGCCATAATTGGTAACGGCGGC
>CBDTUH010000163.1:0-7517 GCA_965363375.1 uncultured bacterium | reverse complement strand
ACTTTTGCAAACCTAATTTTTGAACCATTATGTTCGCAATCGTAAAAATAGCCGGTCAGCAGTTTAAGGTAGCAAAAGACCAAACTTTGTATGTTCCCAATATTGGTGGCAACGCCGGCGATAAAGTAGATTTCTCTGATGTAATATTAGCCGATGCCGATGGCAACCTTTCAATTGGCGATGCCATTAAGGTTAAAGTGCAGGCCGAAATTCTGGATCACGTAAAAGGTGATAAAGTAATTGCTTACAAGCAAAAACGCAGAAAAGGTTTCCGCAAAAAATTAGGTCACCGCACACATTACACCAAAATCAGAATCAGCGATATCGCTTAATCTTTTAAGCCGTATTGTTCGTCAACAATTGTATTAAACTTAAATTCATTTATAATGGCACACAAGAAAGGTGAAGGTAGTGTAAAGAACGGCCGCGACTCGAACAGCAAACGTTTGGGCGTAAAAATTTTTGGCGGTCAGCCTGCTATTGCCGGTAACATCATCATCCGCCAGCGCGGTACCGAATACCACCCCGGTAAAAACGTAGGTGTAGGTAAAGACTTTACTTTATTTGCACTGACTGATGGCGTTGTAGAATTCAAAAAAGGAAGACAGAACAGAACGTTTGTTTCTGTTGCTGCTGCCGAAGCATCTGTTGATGCAACAGCTGAAGCTACTGCGTAAAAACATATAGCCTCGATTTTGAACCTTTAGTTAGGTTGGCAAAAACTTTGATAGTTAAAATTTAGTTTATAATTTTACCTGTCGAAGTTTTTTTTTATTACTAACCATTAAAATTCAAAATCATGGCAACAGCAAAAAAAGCTGCCACAAAAGCATCTTCAAAAGGTGCCAGCAAAACCGCTTCTAAAGGCAGTACTAAAAGTGCAAGCAAGGGCGCATCAAAAACAGCGTCAAAAGGTGCTTCCAAATCTGCAGCAAAAGGTGCTTCTAAAACAGCATCTAAAGGAGCCTCAAAAGCTGGTTCTAAAATGGCTTCAAAAGGTGCCAGCAAATCAGCCTCTAAAGGTGCTTCTAAAGGAGCAGCAAAAAGCGGCATGAAGAGCGCAGCTAAAAAAGGCGGTGCCTCTAAAACAGCCTCTAAAGGCGCTTCTAAAGCAGGTTCTAAAATGGCATCAAAAGGTGCTTCTAAAACCGCTTCAAAAGGCAGCTCAAAAACAGCCTCAAAAGGTGCTTCCAAAGCATCATCTAAAGGCGCTTCAAAAGCTGGTTCCAAAGCCGGCTCAAAAGCAGGTTCTAAAAGCTCTCGCTAACAACAAAAACTTTATAAAAGTTACAAGTCCTGAACTGCGGTTCAGGACTTTTTTTATGCGCTTGCTTATGAATAGAGATATGAATTTTTAAAAGGAAAAAGAGACGTTTGGTTTTTTCAACTGATTAAAATTAATTAAGAAAAATTGTAGAAAAAATTTCCATGCAATTTAAAAACGTCTGTTTTTCCTTTTAAAAACAATGCATTTTTTGATGTATGAATAAGTTGTGTATAATTCAAGATAATGCATTATCGCATCTACAATATTGAAATAAACAAAACGTCTTGTTTTTCTTTTAAAAAAAAGCCGCCAGCATTTTTGCTAACGGCTTTTTTATAAGTTGAAATAAAATAATAAAAGTCTTCTGCCTCATTAGTCTTACATTTTTCAAACGTCTCTTTTTCCTTTCAATTTCAAATATTCAATCTAACATCTTAAATAAGAAAACGTCTCTTTTTCCTTTTGCTGTTAAATGAATTCTTTTATATCCTGCATCAAACGATTGGCAATATTGTTGGCCGTTGTTTCAAAAGAGCTTTCGGCATAAATGCGGATGATGGGTTCGGTGTTCGAAGTGCGCAGGTGCACCCAGTCGGTATCAAATTCAATCTTCAACCCGTCTTCAGTATTCACCGGGTTGTTCTTGTATTTCTTTTTTATTTTTTCAAAAATCTGCTGCACATCCAAATCACGCTGCAGCTCTATTTTGTTTTTCGAAATAAAATAATCAGGATAAAGGCCGCGAAGCGATTTCATGCTTTTTTTATACTGCGCCAGGTGCGACAGGAAAAGGCCAATGCCAATCAGCGCATCACGTCCATAATGAAAATCGGGAACAATAATGCCGCCATTACCTTCGCCACCAATTACGGCGTTCACGGCTTTCATTTTGGTCACCACGTTCACCTCTCCCACTGCCGATGGGTGGTATTCGCCACCGCGCTTGATGGTAATTTCTTTTAAGGCTTTGGTGCTGCTCATGTTGCTCACCGTGTTGCCCGGGCGCTTGCTCAATATATAATCAGCTACTGCCACTAAAGTATATTCCTCGCCAAACATGCTGCCATCTTCGCTTACAAAGCAAAGTCGGTCCACATCGGGGTCAACAGCTATACCAAAGTGTGCATTTTGCTTTACCACTTCGTTGCTCAATTGCGTTAAGTGCTGCGGCAGCGGCTCGGGGTTGTGTGCAAAGCGGCCGGTTACCTCTTCGTTAAGCAATATCACCTCTGCCACGCCTAATGCTTTTAGCAATTGTGGTATTACCAGCGCACCGGTTGAGTTGATGCAATCCACCACCACTTTATACTGCTGCTGTTTTATGCTTTCCACATCCACCAGGTCGTAAGCCAGCACGGCATCAATATGCTTTTGAAGGTAGTCTTCGTTCAACGTTACTTTACCCAGTTTTTCCACCTGTGCAAAAGTCATTTCTTCCGCCGCAGCACGTTCTAAAACCTGCGCACCCACTTCGGCGCTGATGAATTCACCCTGGCTGTTCAGCAGCTTCAGCGCGTTCCATTCTTTGGGGTTGTGGCTGGCGGTGATGATGATGCCGCCGGCAGCGCCTTCTTCTTTAGTAGCAATTTCTACCGTAGGAGTGGTTGATAGACCGAGGTCAATCACATCTAAACCTAAACCAACCAAAGTGTTAATAACAAGTCCGCTTACCATGCTGCCGCTGATGCGTCCATCGCGGCCAATTACGATTTTTGGTGCCACGAATTTATCTTCCCAGGCTTCGGAAACAATAGAGCCGAAAGCGGCCGTAAACTTAACAACGTCGATAGGTGAAAGTGTTTCGCCCGGCTTGCCTCCAATAGTACCTCTGATGCCGGAAATGCTCTTTATAAGTGCCACAGATTATGAATTAAGGGGGGCAAAAATACGCTTTTCGGCGCTAAGCCCGCCCACTAATTGCCGATTGGCCCTTTTTGCCTTTACATTTGCTTTAAAATTAACGGGAATGGAGCAAAAAGAATGGTACGAGGGTTGGTTTGATTCGGATTTTTACCACAAGCTTTACTTTAGCCGCGATACCGCTGAGGCGGAGGCTTTTATACGCCGCCTGCTGCAGCACTTGCAACCCTCCAAAGATTGTCACCTGCTGGATGTAGCCTGCGGCCGCGGCCGCCACAGCATTACACTGGCCGAAGGTGGCTACGATGTTACCGGCATCGACATTTCAACCGAAAGCATTGCTTACGCCAAACAGTTTGAGAGCAAACGCCTGCATTTTTATGTGCACGACATGCGTCGCTCTTTCTGGATCAACTATTTCCATTTTGCTTTTAACTTTTTTACTTCTTTTGGTTATTTCCGCACCCGGCGCGAGCACGACGATGCCATGCGCACCATTGCTGCCTCCCTGAAGCCCGGCGGCACTGTTTTGTTTGATTACCTGAACATCCACTACACCGAAGACCACCTGGTGCACAACGAGGTAAAAAAGATTGGTGAAACGAATTACGAAATTCACCGCTGGCATGATGAAACGCATTTTTACAAGCGTATGATTATAAGAGATCCGGCGTTAGAAAAACCATTGGACACTACCGAAAAAGTAGCCAAGTTCAGTCTCGGCGATTTTACTGAAATGATGGCTTACCAAAACCTACAGGTGACGGAAGTGTTTGGTAGCTACGCACTGGAACCGTATGATGTGCGGAAAACACCGCGCATGATTGTGCTGGCGAAAAAGATGAAGTAGATGTTAAAAGGGAAAAGAGACGTTTTTAGATTTACGAATTACGATTTTGGATTTACGATTTACAGGTAAACACAAAAGGAAAAATAGACGTTTTATAAGTCGTCAGACCACGGTCCTCAGTCAACAGCTAAAAGGGAAAAGAGACGTTTTGGCCTTCACTCTTTTTTTCTTCCTCTCTCTGCGAAATATTTCTTTACACAAAAGGAGATGCTGAAACAAGTTCAGCATGACAAGGTAAATAAACTGAAAGTGAGGGAATTGGTTTTAATAAAAAAATCCGATCAATCCCTATTAATCCTTGTCATCCGCGGTCCAAAAGGGAAAAGAAACGTTTCAGCAATTAACTCAATTAACCTGTTAACGAATACCACCATTACTGCCAATACAACCAATACCACTATTTTTGCGCCATGCATTTTTTAGCCGCCCCGTCTTTATGGCAAAAAATAGATCAGTGGGATAAGTGGTTGTTCATACAGATCAACAGCGGCTTTACGCATCCGGTAATGGACGCGGTATTTCCTTTTCTGCGCGCTTCATCGCTATGGGCGCCGCTGTACCTGTTTGTAATTGTGTTTGCCATTTACAACTGGGGCCGCAAGGGTTTGTATTGGGCACTGGCCTTTGTGTGCACCGCCGCACTAACCGACCTGGTGGGCCACCGCGTGTTTAAAGAAGGCTTTGAAAGGCTGCGGCCCTGCAACGACCCCGACTTTTTTATGCACGTGCGCTTACTTGTAAAACACTGCTCCGGCGGCTACAGTTTTACCTCCAACCACGCGGCCAACCATTTTGGCCTCGCCACTTTTTTTTACCTCACCATGAGTTCTTCTGTAAAGCGCTGGGCTTACCTGGGTTACATCTGGGCCTTTTTTATTGTGTGGGCGCAGGTTTACGTGGGTGTGCATTACCCGATGGATGTGGTGGGCGGCACTCTACTGGGCGTGTTGGCAGGACTTTTGACCGCTTGGATATTTAACACCAAAGTAGGTAGCTTTACATTAGCATAATTCTTAAATACTAAATGGAAATTCTCATACTGCTGGCTCTTATTTTATTGAATGGCGTTTTCTCTATGTCCGAAATTGCCCTGGTGTCCGCACGCAAAGCGCGGCTGGAAGCACAGGCCAACAAAGGAAACAAACGTGCTAAAGAAGCGCTGGAGCTGGCCAACCACCCCGATACATTTTTATCAACCGTACAGATAGGCATTACCCTCATCGGCATTTTAACCGGTATCTACTCCGGCGAAAAGCTTACCGACGACCTCGTTTCTTTTCTGGATGGTATTTCTTTTTTGAAAGAATACAAAGAAGGTTTGGCCACCGCCATCATTGTTATTTTGCTGACTTACTTTTCGTTGATACTGGGCGAGCTGGTGCCCAAGCGCCTTGGCCTTTCGCGGCCCGAAGCCATTTCAAAAGCCATGGCCAAACCCATGCGCATTGTCAGCCTCATCGCCTACCCTTTTATCTGGCTGCTTTCCAAATCTTCGTTTTTAATAATGAAGCTGTTTAAAATTAAAAGCGACGAGAACCAGGTAACGGAAGAAGAAATCAAAGCCATCATTAGTGAAGGCACGGAGCATGGCGCCATTGAAGAAGCAGAGCAGGAAATTATTGAACGCGTGTTTCACCTCGGCGACCGCAATATTACCTCGCTGATGACGCACCGCAGCGATATTATCTGGTTTGATGTAAACGACAACGAGGAAAACATCCGTGAAAAAATCATTACAGATCCACACTCCATTTACCCTATTTGCGATGGCGATATCGACAACCTGAAAGGCGTGATTTCGTTAAAAGATATTTATGTATCGCCCGACCGCACGCTGTTCAAAGAATTTATGAAGCCGGCGCTTTTTGTTCCGGATAATAACACAGCCTACCAGGTAATGGAAAAATTCAAGGAGTCAAAAATACATTCCTGTTTTATTGTGGACGAGTACGGCTCCATCCGCGGCATGATTACGCTGAACGACATTCTGGAAGCCATTATTGGCGATATGCCGCAGCCCGATGACGAAGAAGATTATGAAATATTGAGGCGCGATGACGGCACTTACCTGGTAGATGCGCAGATACCGTTTTACGATTTTTTGAGCCGCTTTGAAAAAACCGACTGGCTTACCGAAGAAGAGCACGAGTTTGATACGCTGGCCGGCTGTATTTTAAATGAGATAGAACGCATACCACAAACGGGAGATAAAATTGAGTGGCGCGAATTTAAATTCGAGATCATGGATATGGATGGCCACCGGATAGATAAAGTGCTGGTAACGCCGAGCCAGGAGATTTTAGATGATATGGAAGAATAAAACAGTTTGTAGTGTGTAGTTTTTAGTTTGTAGTTATCAGGTCAAAACGTCTCTTTTCCTTTTTAAATGCTACACCTTACTTTGATGGTTTAGAATTTTAACTTTTGACTTTTTCGCAAACGTCTCTTTTTCCTTTTAAGTCTACCTGTAAATCGTAAATCAAAAATCGTAATTCGTAAATCTAAAAACGTCTCTTTTTCCTTTTACATTTTTCATTTTTATTTAAAAGGAAAAACTCGCTTCCGATTTCGGGTAATCGAGTTTGTAGCTTTTTCGGTTGCCGCCAACGGTTACGTGCATAATGTTGATCTGGTCGGGTGTAAGGTCGTGCAGCAGGTTGTTATTTAATTTCAGGTTTTTTACAGCGGTCACCTGCGGCACTTCAAAATAGCAGAACACCGATTCGGAATCTTTTTCATAACCAACGTAAGAAAGGGCCAGCTTTTTGCCATCGGCCACCAGTGACAGGTGTTTTGGCACATAATCAGCAATCAGCTTATCGTTTTGCGCCTGCGCGGCGCTCAGGTCCACCGGCGTTTTATAATTCTGCTTCAGCACAGCCTCCATATCGTCAATAAAAATACGGCAGCTTATTTCCAAAGCTTTGTCCCCTTTGTTATGATGTATTTCCACTACGCTAACATAAAACGGGTGCACTTCTTTTGCGGCTGGTTTACTTACGGCAAATGAAAAAGGCAATGTAAAAAGCAGCAACCATTTAAATAAAAGAATAGCCATCGGAGGATTAATATTTTTCTGTTACAAAAATGCAGTTTATTTTAAAGCCCGGAATACTACAAAAGGTTAAAAGGTAAAAGAAACACATGAGCGATTTCGGTTTTTACTTTGGCCTGGGCTGGGAACACATTATGAGCCTGGATGCCATGGATCACATTTTATTTGTTTTGGTTCTGTCGGCCGTGTACCTTTTGAAAGATTGGAAAAAAGTATTGATACTGGTTACCGCTTTTACGGTGGGCCATTCCATTACGCTGGCCCTGAGCACGCTCAACATCATCAGCATTGAAGGCGAATTGGTGGAGTTTCTTATTCCCTGCACCATTGTATTTACGGCCATTGCCAACCTGTTTCAACGGGGGCTTACACCGCAAGGCATGCGGCTCAATTATTTCCTGGCGCTTTTCTTTGGGCTCATACACGGCTTAGGCTTTGCCAACACGCTGCGCTTTATGCTGGCGCAGGAAGGCAGCCTCGGCTGG
>CBDTUH010000162.1:0-7534 GCA_965363375.1 uncultured bacterium | reverse complement strand
GAAAAGAAAAAGATAGATAGCAGTAAAAAGGCAAATGGCTTCATAAGGATAAGGATGAATGCAGATTTGATGGAGTGAAGATAGAAAAAGCATATTCCTGCACAAGAGGGTTAAAAGGAAAAACAGACGTTTTTGAAATCGCCTGCAAAACGTCTGTTTTTCCTTTTAAGTTGCTGTTATTTATATAAGCGGTGCAGCTTTGCTCCTTTTTTTATTTTTAATTTGAGGATGAAACATTTTTTGATGGCCTGCGCCTTTGTGCTTGCTGCAAGTGCGGCCGGTGCCCAAAGTTTTCCGCACCAGTTTACCGGCCACTGGAAGGGGCAGCTGCAATGGTACCGGCAGGGCAGCGCAGCGCCGCAGTTGGTAGCCATGCAGCTGCTGGTGCAGCCTGCCGATACAGCCGGGCACTTTACCTGGCAGCTTATTTACGGTGATGGCAACAGCGACAACCGCCCTTATATTTTAAAACCTGTAGACACCGCCCGCGGCCACTGGGCTATAGATGAACGCAATAGCATTGTAATAGACAGCTACTGGATCGGTAACCAGTTTTCTTCTGCCTTTTCGGTGGGTGGCACCACCATTGTCAATAATTATACATTGCAGGGCGATAGCCTGCTGGTGGAGTTTCGCAGCTTTGCGTCAAAGCCGGTTTCTGTAACCGGCGGCACGGCCAAAGACATTCCACCGGTTGACAGCTACAACATCCGCAGCTACCAGAAAGCAATTTTGCGAAAAGTAAACGTGGAGAAGCGGTAATTTTGCGCCATGATTTTTTTACAGCTGAAAAAATGGACCGGGCTGGCTGCCGTAGTAATGCTGCTTAGTGCCTGCTCGCTCAACAACGTATCCGAGGACAAATCACTGGAAAGCTTTTTTAAAGAAGCCGGCGCCGAAGGCACCTTTGCCATACTGGATAACGGCACCGGCGAATTTACCGTATACAACCTGCCGCGCTATCGCGATAGTGCTTACACGCCCGCCTCTACTTTTAAAATTGTGAACGCGCTGGTAGGCCTGCAAACCGGCGTTATTACCAACGACAGCATGGTTATAAAATGGGATGGTGTGCAGCGCTCCTTCGATAGCTGGAATAAGGATTTAACCATGTATGAAGCCTTTCGCGCATCGGCCGTGCCTTACTACCAGGAGGTGGCCCGCCGCATTGGAAAAGATACCATGCAGCGCTGGCTCGACAGCCTGGCTTACGGCACCCAAAAAATTACCAGCGCCATTGATACCTTTTGGCTGGATGGATCGCTGAAGATAAAACCGGATGAACAACTAGGGCTGGTAAAGCAGTTGTATTTTGACCAGTTGCCTTTTTATAAAGTAAACCAGCAGGCCGTAAAGCGCGCCATGCTGGTGGAAGATACGCCACAATACAAGCTGGCTTACAAAACCGGCTGGGCCTTTATGGACAGCAGCACCAAAAAACATGTAGGCTGGATGGTGGGCTGGGTAGAAGAAAATAAGCATCCTTACTTTTTCGTTCTTAACCTGGAGTCGTCCGACCCAGCCTTCGATATGGTGGCCGTGCGCACCAAAATGCTGAAAGACATTCTTAGCAAGCTGGGTTATTTGCAGGGTAAAATGTAGTTTAGTAGTACTGGTTATAATAGTGGTATTAGTAGAAATAATAGTTAAGTACCATTACAACCAATACCACTATTACCATTAAACCAACCTCTAGCACCCTTTTTGCTAAAAGGAAAAACAACCGTTTATTATTTGAATTTCCAGTTTCAATATCCGCAATACTTATGGGCGCTGGCCGCTGTGCCGCTGGTGCTGCTTCTTTTTTTAGGCTATCAGCTTTGGCGCCGCCGCGCCGTTAAGCGCATGGGCGATGCATGTTTGGTAAAAGCCCTTTATCCCGGGCATGCGCGTGGCAAAACCTACATTAAACTCTTACTTTTTCTTTTGGCTTTTTCGCTGGGCTGTATTGCCATTGCCAATCCGCGCCAGCCGGATGAAATGCAGGAAGACGCCCGCAAAGGCATTGATGTGGTGGTGGCGCTGGATGTTAGCAACAGCATGCGCGCTACCGATGTAGCACCCAGCCGACTGCAGCGTGCCCAGGCGCTCATCACTAAATTGATAGATGCGCTGCCCAATGACCGTATAGGCCTGGTGTTGTTTGCCGGTAATGCCTATATACAAATGCCGCTTACTACCGATCATAGCGCCGCCAAAATGTTTGCCTCCAGCGCCAACCCCGGCGCCATCACCGCGCAGGGTACTTCTATTGCCGATGCGCTGGAAAAAAGCAGCCTGGCCTTTGGCGAGGAAAGCGAACGTTTTAAAGCCGTTATTTTAGTAACTGATGGCGAAAGTCATGATGAAAATGCCGTGGCCGAAGCGCAGGCCCAAGCCGCCAAAGGCGTTATGATCAATACCATAGGCCTGGGTTCGGCAGAAGGCTCGGTGATACTGGAAGAAAGCGGCGCTGAAAAACGCGATGCCGCCGGCAATGTGGTCATCTCCAAGCTAAACGAAGACCTGTTGCAGCAGATAGCGCAGGCTACCAATGGCGATTACATCAACCTGCAAAGCACCGATGCCGCCGTGGAGCAACTGGTGGCGCAGCTGTCGCAGGTAGAAAAAAAGGCACTGAAAGACACGTCGGTTTTTACCTATAAAACTTTTTACGCCTGGCTGGCCCTGCCCATGTTGTTGTTGCTAATTTTGGAAATGTTTTTGTCGGACCGTAAAAAAGTAAAAAGGTGAAGAAAGGCTTTTTAAAACATCTGTTTTTGCTTTTAACCCTGCCTGCCGCGGCGCAACTGGGCGAAGATGTGGTAAGCAAAGGCAACAACTTTTACCGCCAGGGCCAATTTGACCTGGCCGAGCGCCAGTACAAAGAGGCGCTGCAGGAAAATGATGGCGATGTGATAGCCCGCTACAACCTCGGCAACGCCCTTTACCAGCAAAAAAAGTATAAGGAAGCGGCCGATGTAATGGCCGCATTAGCCGAAAATTCTGCCGACAGAAACATTAAATCGGCCGCTTACTACAACAAAGGTGTGGTGCATACAAAGGAAAAAGACCTTCAAAAAAGCATTGATGCTTATAAGGCTGCCTTGAGGCTGGATCCCGACGACCGGCAGGCGCGCGAAAACCTGCAGCTGGCCCTGCGCGAGCAAAAACAGCAGCAGCAAAAACAGCAACAGCAGCAGCAAAAACCCCAGTCGAACATGAGCCAGCGCGAAGCAGAAAGAAAGCTGAAACTGCTGCAGGATAAGGAAAAAGAACTGCAACAGCGCCTTCAAAAAAGCGGCGAAAAAGGCGCTGCCGGCCAGAAAGACTGGTAAAGTAAAAATTGAGAATTTGAAAATGAAGGTGCCACCGATTGTTGATTAACTTTGCCAAATTGTGGCTATTCTCTCATTTTCACATTTTCAAATTGCCACATTCTCAAATTAACTTATGCAGTTGTATTGCGAAAGCCTGACGGCGTATAAACGATTATTGACACGCGAAGTAAAAGTGGGCGACCTGGCCCTGGGCAATGGACATCCCATTCGTGTGCAAACCATGACCACCACCGACACAATGGATACCGCCGCTACTGTGGCGCAAACCATCCGTTGTATACAGGCAGGTGCCGAGCTGGTGCGCATTACCGCGCCTTCTAAAAAAGAAGCCGAAAACCTGCTCAACATCAAAAAAGCGCTGCACGCGCAGGGCTATACCACACCGCTGGTGGCCGACATCCACTTTACCCCCAACGCTGCCGAAATAGCGGCCCGCCTGATTGAAAAAGTGCGTGTGAACCCCGGCAACTATGTAGACAAAAAGAAGTTTGAATTGATAGAATATTCCGATGCGGACTATGCGGAGGAAATTGAACGCATACACGAGCGCTTTACACCGCTGGTAAAAATCTGTAAGGAATACGGTACGGCCATGCGCATAGGTACCAACCACGGCTCGCTGAGCGACCGCATCATGAGCCGCTACGGCGATACGCCTATGGGTATGGTAGAAAGTGCGATGGAGTTTTTGCGCATTGCGCGGGGCGAAAGCTACCACAACATTGTGCTGAGCATGAAAAGCAGCAACCCGCAGGTGATGGTGCAGGCTTATCGCTTATTGATAAAAACCATGCACGATGAGTTTGGTGAAATTTACCCGCTGCACCTGGGCGTAACCGAGGCCGGCGATGGCGAGGATGGCCGTATTAAAAGCGCTGTAGGCATTGGCACGCTGCTGCAGGATGGCATTGGCGATACCATTCGTGTGTCGCTTACCGAAGACCCCGAGCTGGAAATACCCGTGTGCCGCGACCTGGTAAAAAGCCTGCCGAAAAGCCTTTTGGTAAACAAAGACGGCGCTCCCGCGGCAACAGACGATACCGATCACCGCGTGCCGCCGGTAATTAAAATGCCTTACAACCCATTTGATTACAAACGCCGCCAAACTTTTGCTGTTTCCAATATTGGCGGAGCGCAGGTGCCTGTGGTAATTGCCGACTTAAGCAAACAGCAAAACATTACAGCGGAAAGCCTGCAAAGCATTGGCTACTCGTATAATGCTGCAACTGACAAATGGACCATTGGCGATGCCGCTGCCGATTATATTTTTACAGGCCACCAGGTTTTGAATTTTGAACTGCCCGGTACGCTTAAAGTAATTGTATACCCCAACGTGTGGGAAGAAGGCCTGCTGCAGCGGGCCGAAGACGAGGCAGCATTAACCACCTTTAAGGAAAAATATTATCCCATCTTCCAGGACAGCGGTTATGTGAATGCAGACGCCAAAAGCGGCAGCCTGAATTTTGTGATGGTAGACTGCTTTAACGACGGCACGCCGGTAAACGATTTTACTTATCTGGATGCTATTGGCAACGATGAAACTGTGGTTTTGTGCCTCAGCAGCACTAATCAAAACGCAGCGCAATCGGTACGACGCATGATGATAGAACTAATGAACCGGCAGATAAAAAACCCGGTGGTGCTAATGGCAGACAGCGACTGGAACACAGCCGACGAACACCTGATACACTATGCTACCGAGGCCGGCGCACTGCTGCTCGATGGCATGGGCGATGGTGTTTCTTTTGGTATGACGGAGGCGGCTTACCACACATTTAACGAGCAGGGCATCACCCTGTCGGGGCGGCGCTATGCAACCGCGGAAGGAGCCGAGCATTTTATCAACAACACCGCTTTCAGCCTGCTGCAAGCCACGCGCACGCGCATCTCCAAAACAGAATACATCAGTTGCCCCTCTTGCGGCCGTACCTTGTTTGACCTGCAGGAAACAACAGCTAAAATACGTGCGGTGACCAATCATTTGAAAGGCGTAAAAATTGCCATTATGGGCTGTATTGTAAATGGCCCCGGCGAAATGGCCGATGCCGATTTTGGGTATGTAGGCAGCGGCCCGGGCAAGATTACTCTGTACAAAGGAAAGGAAGTGGTGAAGCGCAATGTACCCAGCGAGGTGGCGGTGGAAGAACTTATCGAACTTTTAAAAGCCAATGGTGCCTGGATAGAAAAAGAAGTGCTGGTAAGTTAGTTTGTAGTTTTCAGTTTGTGGTTTGTAGTTGATTAGGTAAAAACGTCTGATTTTCCTTTTGAACCGCGGATTAATGGATTTTTAAATACTGGATTTCGCAGATTGGCCAATTTAAATTTTAAAGTGTCTTTTAAAAGTAAGCGTCTGAATTTCCTTTTAACTTTTATGGCTGTTCTGACTGACGTCTGCAGACGGATGACTGACGACTTTTCAAAACGTCTCTTTTTCCTTTTAACCGTATTCCTTTTACCAAAAATATTCACGCTTAAATTGTATTTTGTTAGCCCAATCAAATAATATTCAATAACTGCAACATGAAAAAGCACCTTTTAGTACTGCTGCTGGCCGTCAGCACTTTTTTTGCCGGCTGTATAGATACCACCGAAGAATTGACCATTGCCGCCGACGGCACCGGCACCTACCACATTGGCATGGATATGAGCGGCCTGTTTGATATGATGGAAATGCTGAAAGCTATGGATACCGCTGCCGCCGCGGACAACACGCCAAAGAAGAACGAGACCATGGATACCACCATCAACATGCGCGACATTACCGACACGGCCAGCCACCTCACCGACGAGCAAAAGGCACTGCTGCAAAAAGCGCAAATACAAATGAAAATGGATGAAGTTGCCAAAGAGTATAGAATAGACATGAGCGTTCCACTAGCCAATATAAGCGATTTTGAAAAACTGCTGACCATTAACCAGAGCGATAAAGGTGGCAATATAATGAGCAAATTACTTAAGGGCACATCACTAGGTGAACCAAAGGATGATGGCGGAGATAAGATGCCTGATCTTAGTAGCTATTATGATATGGTGGTAACCGGCAATATCATCGAACGCAAACTGAATAAGGAAAAATACAAAGCGCTGCAAAACAATGAGCAAACCAGGGGTATGCAGCAGGCCGGCGATATGCTGCAATCCATCAAATACAACACTGTGATAAACTTACCCCGCCCGGCCAAAAATGTAAAGGGCACACATGCGCAACTGTCTGCTGACAAGAAAAAAATAACTATTAAAGCCACGCTGATGGACCTGTTTCAAAACCCCGAAGCGTTTGCTTACCGTGTAGAATATTAAGTGTACTCTTAAATGCCTTTAATAAAAAAGTTGCTGCTGAAAAGTGGCAACTTTTTTATTTGGTTCGCTTTTTAATCCGCATTTATACAAACCGTTTGGTACCATTTTTTTAGCTGGATAACGGGTAACAAAAATTGGCTGGCAGCGGCAACCGAAAAAAGTCTTTTCTTCGTTTACCGAAAACCGCATCCACATCCTAAACAGCTTACATGCAGACAGATTTTTTAGTAATTGGTTCGGGCATTGCCGGATTAACCTATGCCTTAAAAGTGGCGCAGCATTTTCCCCAACGGCAGGTAACCATTATTACCAAAGCCGCCGCCGATGAAACCGCTACCAAATACGCGCAAGGCGGCGTAGCCGTGGTAAACGACCTGGAGAACGACTCTTTCGAAAAACATATTGAAGACACGCTGATTGCCGGCGATGGCCTGTGCGATGAAAAAATAGTGGAGATTGTAGTAAAGGAAGGTCCGGCACGCGTGCAGGAAATTATAGACTGGGGCACCCGCTTTGATAAAGATGGCGATGGCGATTACCACCTGGGTAAAGAGGGCGGCCACTCCGAGTTTAGGATATTGCACCACAAAGATGTTACGGGTAAAGAAATAGAGCGCGCCCTGCTGGCCGCTATTGATAAGGCACCTAATATTACGGTTGTAAAAAACTGTTTTGTAGTTGATATTATCACCCAGCACCACTTAGGTTATTTAGTTACCAAAGCTACGCCCGATGTGTGTTGCTTTGGTGTGTATGTGCTGAACGAGCAAAGCCACCGCATTGAAAAAATATTATCTAAAATAACCTTGCTGGCCACCGGCGGTAACGGGCAGGTGTACCGCACCACCACCAACCCCTACATTGCTACCGGCGATGGTGTGGCCATGGTGTACCGCGCCAAAGGGCGAATAGAA
>CBDTUH010000161.1:0-7559 GCA_965363375.1 uncultured bacterium | reverse complement strand
TACTCAACAGCAATCCCGATATTGATGTGCTGATAGAAGGCCACACCGACTCTATCCCCATCCGCGGCCGCTACCAGGACAATTGGGACCTGAGCACCGCCCGCGCCAACGCCATTGTGCGCATACTTACCGCCACTTACAATGTAGAACCCACGCGCGTAACCGCCAGTGGGCGCAGCTATTATGAGCCCATCGACAGCAACAGCACGCCGGAAGGCCGCGCGCGCAACCGCCGCACCGAAATCATTCTGGCACCCAAGCTGGACGAGCTGATGCGTTTATTAGAACAATCGCCAACAACGTAAATTATTTGTAAGCAACAATAAAAAGGCTGCAGATTTTTTTCTGCAGCCTTTTGCAATTAATGAAAAATTAGAAGGAAAAAGAGACGTTTTAAGAAGTCGTCAGTCATCAGGCGTCAGTCGTCGGCTAAAAGGAAAAACAGACGTTTTGGGTTACCGGCATTTTTACTTCTATTCATCTTCTGTTGTATCACTCACTTGTACGTTCTGTAAATCTATTCACTATTCACCATTGACAATTTACAAAAGGGAAATCAGCGGTTTTATGTGGCGGGATAAGCGGCTTCCATCAAACCTTCGCAAGGCAAGGTTCGCTTTTGGCGGCTGCTTTCAAATGCCAGTTCTATCAGTTTAATGGTGTTGTAGCCGTGTTCTCCTTTTTCTTTTAATTCGGCACCATGCACAATCGTTTCAAACAGATTTTGATAATACAATCCAAAGTTGCCCGGCAGGGATGGATATTGCTTTTTAACTACCTCGCCGCCAATTTCTGTATGCAGTAAACCATATTGTTCTGCCGGTTCAGCGCCCCAGCCTCCAACATTGGGCAAGGCGCCTTCTTTCAGTAAAGCTTCCTGTACGTCTTCGCCCCATTTTACAAACGAACCCAGCGTGCCATGTATTTGATAACGCGGCCCGGGCTCGCGCACCAGCATGCCGCTTTTTAGGCCAACTTGTAAAAATCCATAATCGAGTTTTAGGTCAAAGGCATCATCCACCACCGAAAAAGAACGCTGCTTTTTTACATCGGCGGTAATGGTTTGCGGCAGGCCAAACAGGCACAGCGCCTGGTCTATCAGGTGCGGGCCCAGGTCGTACAAAATACCGCTTCCCGGCAGGGCTTCTTCGCGCCAGGCATTAACCTTTGGTTGGGGTCGGTAGCGGTCAAAATGGCCTTCAAACGTATGTATTTCGCCCATAAGATTTTGCTGAAATAAGACTTGCATAGTTCGGAAATCGGCCACGTAGCGCCGGTTGTGAAAAGGGCTTAAAACTTTACTCGCCTCTTTTGCAGTTTGCACCAGTTTTGCTGCGTCAGCGGAAGTAATGGTAAAAGGTTTTTCCAGCACCACATGCTTACCCGCCTGCAAGGCCTGCTGCGCGTAGGTGAAATGGCTTTCGTTGGGCGTAGTAATGATCACCAGCTCCACATCATCGTGTTGCAACAGCTCTTCAAAAGAGCGTACAATAGTGGTATTTGGAAACAAACTTCTCGAGTCATCTTTGTGCCGCTCCACAACAGTGGTTACATTATATTTTTCGTTAGTAGCCAAAAAAGGAGCGTGCATTACTTTTGCCGTCATACCAAAGCCTACCAGCGCGGTGTTTATTTTTCTGCTCATTGTAAAACGTCTGTTTTTCCTTTTGATAAAGTTCCGGGGTATTGCAATGTAAAACGTTTCTTTTTCCTTTTGTATCGCTGAAGACACGGATTATTAAATACAGGATTTCACGGATGGATGGACTTGTCATCTTTGCCTTTCTTATTAAACATCTCTTTTTTCTTTTGTGAATGGTGTGTGCTGAATAGAAATACAGAACGTACAAGTGTGCGACGCAAGCGAAGCCTCATAGCAGCACTGCAGTAGGTTACCCAAAAAATTATACCATCAACTTTGGTAACAATTTTGTGGCTTTATAGGAAAACAATACGATTATGGAGGCTTTATTTTCAACTAATTTGGCAGTGAACGGTGCGAACGTGGTGTACCAGGTGTTTGAAGACGGGGGCAAGTATGTTTTTCTATCGGAGAACAGCAGCAATGCATACCACAACTTTAGCTTTACACGCGATGGCGATAAGTGGAATGAACAGGAGCTGAACAAAGTGTCGCCGGAGATTAAGGAACAGGCTGTAGAAGCGCTAAACAAGTATGTGCTGAATAAATAGGCTTACATTGAAAACGCCTGGCAGGTTTACCTAACTGCCAGGCTTTTTTTATAGAGTAATAAAACGTCTTATTTTCCTTTTAACCGATCAACTTGTCAACAGATCAACTTGAACAAAACGTCTCTTTTTCCTTTTAAAGTTGGGCATTGAAGATTGAATATCCTCTCTACTTCTTCATTCATCAGTTCCCTGTTCCTGGTTCATTATTTAATACGTCACTACCTGCTCCTGAATACTTTCGGGTAGCTGGCGCCACTCGTACTGCTGGTTGCGCAGCTGCGGCTCAAAGCCCGCTTCTTTTATGGCCTGCTGAATGGTTTTGTAGGTAAAGCGGTGCGGCGCGCCGGCAGCACTTACCACGTTTTCTTCAATCATGATAGAACCAAAGTCGTTGGCACCGCCATGCAGGCACAATTGGGCGGTTTGTTTGCCTACCGTTAACCACGAAGCCTGTATGTTTTTGATATTGGGCAGCATAATGCGGCTGATAGCAATCATGCGCAGGTACTCTTCGGGCGTGGTCAGGTTTTGCACACCGCGTATCTTGGTCAGCAGCGTATCGACATCTTGAAACGTCCATGGAATAAAGGCGAGAAAACCCTTGGCTTCTTCAGGCTTTTTGGCCTGCACTTCTCTTATTTTCACCAGGTGCTCAAAGCGTTCGCGTACGGTTTCTACGTGGCCAAACATCATGGTGGCCGATGTGGTGATGTTGAGCTTGTGGGCCTGGTGCATAATTTCCAGCCATTCGTCGGCACCGCATTTTCCTTTGGAGATTAAACGGCGCACACGGTCTACCAGTATTTCCGCACCTGCACCGGGCAGGCTGTCCATACCGGCTTCTTTCAAGGCTTTCAGCACTTCGTGGTGGCTTTTACCTTCCAGCTTGCAGATGTGCGCTACTTCGGGCGGGCCGAGGGTATGTAACTTTATAGTTGGAAATTCCGCTTTTATCTGGCGAAACGTACTGGTGTAAAAATCCAGTCCCAGCCCGGGGTGGTGACCGCCCTGCAGCAGCAGCTGGTCGCCACCGTACTTTAAGGTTTCTTCAATTTTTACCCGGTAGGTGGGCATGTCGGTAATGTAAGCTTCGGGGTGGCCCGGTATGCGGTAAAAGTTGCAGAACTTACAGTTGGCCACGCACACGTTGGTGGTGTTCAGGTTGCGGTCTATCTGCCACGTTACCTTGCCGTGCGGCACCTGCACCTTGCGCAGCTCGTTGGCCACGGCCATCAGCTCGGCCAGCGGGGCCTGCTCAAACAGGTAAATACCTTCTTCAATGCTCAAAAACTCAAAGCGCAGCGCTTTATCATACAGGTTTCCTAGTTCCATAGATGCGGCAAATTTACAACCGCTTTGCCGCATAATTGATAATCCATTTTTGTACAAGCCTATATTATGTTATTTTTAAAGAAGAACCCACTGATTGCTGCTGAAGCCACCATTTATGAAACACATTTGCAACATATTGCTGCTAACCCTGTGCCTGCACCAAAGCCATGCGCAGGAAGAGTTTATCGAGCCTTCGCGGCTCATCACCAAAATGCCCTTTAAGCAGCTGACGGGTGGTGTGGTACTACTAAATGCGCGCTTTGCCAACTTTCCCGACACACTCAACTTTATACTGGATACAGGCAGCGGCGGCATATCGCTCGACTCGTTAACGGTGGTGTATTTTGGCGTGCAGCCGCAGCCCAGCAACCGCACCATCCGCGGCATTGGCGGGGTAAAAAACGTGAGTTTCCTGTACAACCAGCAGCTGCATTTTAAAGGCCTGACACTCGATTCGCTCAATTTTCATATCAACGATTACGAAATGCTGACATCGGTGTACGGCGAAAAAATTGATGGCATTATCGGCTACTCGTTTTTAAGCCGCTACATTGTAAAAATTGACTACGACAGCCTGCATGTTGAAGTATGGAGCCCCGGCAGCTTCAAGTACCCCAAAGGGGGCTACCTGCTGCGGCCCTTTATAACCACCCTGCCCGTAAATGCGGCACGCGTAAAAGATGCTGAAGTGGTAGACAGCCGCTTTTTGTACGATATAGGTGCCGGCCTGTGCGTAATGCTGAGCACCGATTTTGTAAAAGACAGCAACCTGCTGCACCGCAAGCGACGCCTGTTTGTAAAGCAGGCCGAAGGCCTGGGCGGCAAAATAGATATGCAGATAACGGCCATTAAAGAGTTTAAGCTAGGGCCTTACCGCTTTAGAAATGTGCCCATTTATATTTTTGACGACACCTACAATATCACTTCTTACCCCTACCTGGGCGGCCTTATTGGCAACGACCTGCTGCGCCGCTTTAATACCATCCTCAACTATGGCAGCCGCCAGTTTTACCTGGTGCCCAATAGCCACTTTGATGAACCTTTTGACTACTCGTATAGCGGTGTGGAGCTGTACCTGATAGACGGGCAGATTATTATTGGCGATGTGGCACAGGGCTCGCCCGCCGAAAAGGCCGGCCTGCAGGAAGGCGATGCCGTAATTGGCGTGAACAGGCTGCTGAACGGAACCCTGCAGCAAATGAAAGAAGCCGTCAATAAAAGCGGCGGCAAGGTAAAGCTGCTGGTTATCCGCAATGGCGAGCTAATGCAGTATGAGTTTAAGATCCTCAACATTCGAAAGCGCAGCAAGCTAAAGTAAAGGTTAAAAGGGAAAAGAGACGTTTTCGTTATTTAAGAAATGCGATTTGGGTTAAAAACCTTCAAAAGGAAAAAGAGACGTTTTTGTTTCCCACTTTTGTAGTTCATCTTCTCTTGCAATAGCGCGTTTGTTATATTATTTTCTTACAGTGAAAGAGAATAATAAGCACACTTGTACGGCTGGCAAGTCAATTCACCATCAAAAGGAAAATCAGACGTATTCAATTGCATTAGGCTGTTCCTTATGAACTATGAACCTTAAAAGGGAAAAGAGACGTTTTAGCAACCCCCTTTCCCACCCTTCCATTTCTTTCACATACCATTTGCGCCAATTAGAATATTTTTACGCACTCAAAAAGCAGGAAAGCCTGCAACCATCAGCAACATTATACCGGATGCGGCATTATTTTTTCGGGTTCGGATAAAACAATTAAAACCCTTTTTAAGCAGTGGTACATTTCGACAGATTTACTTTAGAGAACGGCTTACGCGTAATTGTGCACCAGGATACCTCTACCCCTATGGCGGTGGTAAATGTAATGTACGACGTAGGCGCCAAGGACGAAGACCCCGACCGTACCGGCTTTGCCCACCTGTTTGAGCACCTCATGTTTGGCGGCTCCAAAAACATTCCGGTGTACGACGAGCCGCTGCAAATGGCCGGCGGCGAAAACAACGCCTACACCACCAACGACCTTACCAACTATTACATTCAAATACCAGCCGAAAACCTTGAAACTGCCTTTTGGCTGGAAAGTGACCGTATGCTTAGTTTGGCCTTCAGCAAAAAAAGCCTGAACGTGCAGCGCAAGGTGGTAATGGAAGAATTTAAAGAGCACTACCTCAACAAACCTTACGGCGATGTATGGCTCAAAATGCGCGAACTGGCCTACCAGGTGCACCCCTACCGCTGGATGACGATTGGTAAAGAATTGTCGCATATTGAAAATGCAGAACTGCAGGATGTAAAAGATTTCTTTTTTAAACATTACCGTCCGGTAAATGCTATACTATCAGTAGCCGGCAATGTAACAACAGACCAAGTGCGCACGCTGGCAGAAAAATGGTTTGGCCCCATTGAAAGCGGTGAACCCTACAACCGAGCTATACCGGTAGAGCCGGCACAAAAAGCAGCACGTAAATTAGAAGTGTTTGCCGATGTGCCGCTGGATGCGCTGTACAAAACATGGCACATGGCCTCGCGGTTAGATTCGGGATATTACAAAGCAGATTTGATAACTGAAATATTAGGCGGCGGTGCTTCATCGCGGCTGTATCAATCATTGGTAAAAGAAAAGCAACTGTTCAGCAATATTGAATGTTACCACATGGGCACTGTAGATGCCGGCCTGCTCACTATTGATGGTAAGCTGGTAAAAGGCATAAAAATGGAAGACGCCGAAGCGGCCATTGCAGAAGAATTGGTAAAATTAAAAGCGGAAGTTATAAGTGAGGTAGAACTGCAAAAAGTAAAAAACAAAACCGAAAGCGTAATTGCCTTTGAAGACATGAGCATTATGAACCGTGCCAACAGCCTGGCTTTTTACGAGCTGCTGGGCAACGCCGATTTAATGAATACAGAACTGGCACGCTACCAGCAGGTAACTGCCGAAGACATTCAGCAGGAGGCGCAGCACATTTTCCGCGAAGGCAACAGCAATACGCTTTGGTACAGAAGCAAAGTGTAAAAGGAAAAAGAGAGGTTTGGGCAAAATGTAAAATGAAAAATGTAAAAGAAAAAACAGACGTTTTGCCAAATGTCTTTACTTGCTGAACTAACAAAAATTAAAAGGAAAAACAGACGTTTTTACAACAACAGAACATGCCAACAAAAACAGCAAAATTAAATCGCAAAAAGCCACCTGTTATTAAAGACGCGGTGGACCTTCATTTAGAAATAAAACCTTACGAAAAATATACATTAAGAAACGGTGTGGATGTGTACGCCATCAACGCCGGTGCCGAAGAAGTGCTGCAGGTAGAATGGGTATATTATGCCGGTAACTGGTACGAAGAGCAAAACCTGATAGCCGCCAGCACTAACTTTTTACTGCGCAACGGCACGTCTAAAAAAACAGCGTTCCAGATAAACGAGCATTTTGAATATTATGGTTCGTACTTAAACCGCTCCTGTTACAACGAAACAGCAACCGTTACGCTGCACAGTCTTACGCGCCATATTGCCGAACTGCTGCCGGTAGTGAAAGAAATTTTAACCGATTCTACTTTTCCGCAAACCGAGCTGGATATTTACAAGCAGAACATGAAGCAGCGGCTGAATGTAAACCTCAAAAAGGCCGACTTTATTGCCAGCCGATTGATAGATGCGTACCTCTATGGTGAGCAGCACCCGTATGGCCGCTTTTCTTCGTTTGAAGCATTTGACGCGGTGGAGCAGCAATCCATCAAAGATTTTTACAAACAATATTATTCATCGGGTAAGCTGGTAATGTTTGTGGCGGGTAAATTGCCGGCCAACCTGTTTCAATTACTTGATGAAAACTTTGGCGATTTAGATCATCAGCCCTTAAAAGTAGAAGCAGCACCTGTAACACCTGCAGGAGAAAAAAAATACCGTGTTACCAACGATCCCAATGGTATGCAAGGTTCCATCCGCATGGCCATTCCGTTTCCCAACCGGCACCACCCCGACTTTTTGAAAGCGCAGGTGTTGAATATTCTTTTTGGTGGCTTTTTTGGCTCGCGCCTTATGAGCA
>CBDTUH010000160.1:0-7674 GCA_965363375.1 uncultured bacterium | reverse complement strand
ACGCAGACGGCGCCCGCGCACCCGCGAGAGCAGCGGCCGCCGCCCGCGACCGGAAGCGCGCGAACACGATGCCGCAGGACGGGCACTCCGTCGCTTCGGCCGGACAGGAGAACCGACAGTTCGGGCAGGGCTTCACGCACAGTTTTACCCACCACCGTCGCATCTTTACCCCACAATCTTATCATAGCTTCATTAGCGTACTGAATGCGCATTTCCTGCCCTAAGTAAACAGCTGTAGCCACATCGGCGCCGGCTATCAGGTTGCGAAAGCGTAATTCACTTTCTTCGGCTTTTTTACGTGCCGTTACCAGTTCAGTTACTTCATTGGCTACCACCAGCACACCCGAAGCCTTTTCATTTTCATCATCATAATAAGGCTGGTATACAAAATTGAAATAAACCAATTCCTCTTTATTGCCGCGCAAAAAATAAAAGTGGCTTTCGTTTTCAAAATGAGGCTTACCGGTTTGGCGCACCTTTTTTAAAAGATCGGGAAAAACCGAGCCTTTTAATTCAGGCAATGCTTGCAGCAGCGGCTTGCCAACTACATCTTCGCCTTTTCGCCAGATCTGTAAAACATGTTTATTGGCCAGTTGAATAATTTGCTCATCCCCTTTAATAATGCAAATGGCCATAGGCGCATTCATCATTAAAGTATAGGTCTGCTCTACCAATCTTCCTTTTTCAGTTTGCTGATGGCCGGTTGGCAAATTGCTTTGCGAAAGAATAACATAAGCTACTTTTCCACCTTCATCCAAAACAGGTTTACAATGCAATGGCAATATAGCATCGCTATTCCATTCCATTTCCTTTTGCTCGCTTACTACTTCAGTCAACACAGCCTCCAGCTTTATTTGCTGCAGATTATTGAGGGAATAAATGGCTGGCAAAACGTCTTTAATTCCTTTTCCAGTCAACTGCTGTTTTTCTACCTGCATTTTTTGTGGAAAGCCGCCGGTAAATGCCAGCACGGTAAATATGGGCGCATCGGCCTGCAGCAGCATACTGTTACCGGGCATTGACTCAAATATTTTTAAATCCATTAATTGTAACAGGAAAAGTGATGAAAATAAGGAAACCGAAACAGGCGAATATACACCATTATACAAGCCCCAATTTGAGTGCCAATCCTTACCAAATCTAAAAACGTCTGTTTTTCCTTTTAAGTTTCGGCAATTGTTAAAAGGAAAAACAGACGTTTTGCGGTTTTAAACAAATCGCTATCCATTGCAACTGGCACCGTTTTGGTGCCGTTTATTTAAAAAAAATTAGTTATGGCAAAAAAGGAAAATAAAGGTGGCGTGCTTACCAGCGAGCAAGTAGAAAAAGACAATGCCGTAAAAGGGAAAACAAGTGGCAGCGGGCATTTGCAAGGCAGCCAGGATACTGGCGATACTAAAGTAAGCCACTTGGGAACAGAAGTACAGCAAAGTGAAGGCTTAGGCGATAAAGAAGAAGATTAAGCAATGAATAAATAACAAAAAATCAGGATTGATTTTTCTAGGAAGGCGCCAAAAATATAGAAGGAATAGCAGCCTCGGTGCCGCTTGATTTATTAAGATATTATTACCACTTTTTGAATAGGACGACGTGGCTCTTTTGAGATAAATTCCTGATAAATAATCTATTTATTCATGCTGCTGAAAATGAACTGCTAAAAGGAAAATAAGACGTTTACAAACAAATGATGATAGGTGTAATCTTACAGAAAACCAATATTTCAATTGCAATAAAACGCATTTGCTATGATGGTGCTTTTAGTTGTGTAGTTAATGGAAGCCTGGTAATTTTAGTGCAAACTGAAAATAAGAAGATACAGCTAAGAAAGGGGCTCTGGCTCTGGCGCCGGCGCACTGCCCGCCGGTCTGGATTTATCGTTGGGCAGAGGAATGAATTCTGCATTGTCAGTTGGCGGCAACAGGATGCGGCCCTGCTTCCAGTCTTCTTTTGCCTGCTCAATACGTTCTCGGCGTGAAGAAACAAAGTTCCACCATATAAAACGTTCGCCCAGCGGCTCGCCGCCCAGCAGCATCAGCGTTGTTTTTTCTTTTGCCACTATTGCCGGGTCCACCCCTTTTGTAAAAACAAGCATCTGACCTTCGTGATAGGTATGGCCGGAAACCTCTATTTTTCCTTTTACAATATAAATGCCTCTCTCCGCATGTTCTTTCGGCAGGCCAAACCTGGTGTTCTGTTCTAAAACCACGTGCAGGTAAAATAAGGGCGAGTGTGTTTGCACCAAATTGGAAAGTCCAAAAGCATTACCTGCAATCAGGCGCATCCAAACGCCTTTGTCTGTAAAAATGGGAAGCTGGCCGGGAGTATAGTTATGAAAAGAAGGCGCTGCCTCTTCGTCTTTTTCTGGCAGTGCCACCCATGTTTGTATCATCTCCAGCGCACCGCCTGCCAATACAGCCGGGTCTTCAAAGCGCTCCGAATGAGCAATGCCGCTTCCTGCCGTCATCCAGTTTACTTCGCCGGGGCGTATCACCTGCTCCACACCAAGGCTGTCGCGGTGCATTACCTGCCCATCAAACAAATAACTAACGGTGGATAAGCCAATGTGCGGATGCGGCAGTACATCCAGGTTCGATTTTGCCTGCGGTGCAATATTTACCGGCCCGGCATGATCCATAAAAATAAATGGCCCCACCATTCTTTTTAACCGGAAAGGCAGAATGCGTTTCACTTTCATGGACTCGCTGATGGCAGCGCTGCGTGCATCAATTACAAAATCTAACATGGCCAGGATGTATGGGTTCTATTGAAGTTACTGACTTTAGTGCATAGCTAATAAACCCATCTAAGCTTTAAAAGGAAAAACAGACGTTTGTTTCGATACAGGATTTTTATTTTACGGGCACAAAAGTAAACATCCACTTTACGGGGTTGTGCCAGTCTTTACCTTTAAATGTAGCTACAGGCGCCTTTATTAAAACTGTATTCCAGCCTTTTTTGAGTTTCACTTTTGTTGGTTCGCGGTACTCGTATCCTTCGTCGGTCAATGGTACTTCCGGATGGCCTTGCTGCCCACCGCGTTTCCACTGCGGCGGCAACACTTCTTTTCCATTCACCCATATTTTACTTCCTTTATTACCCCATGTACCTTCTGCAGGAGAGTCGGTTGCCGGTGAGCGTGAAATGTTATTAAAACCAATCCAAAAGTTTGCACTTTTATCTTCATCGCTCCAAATTTGTGTGGAGGCATACCAGGTAGTGTTTTCTTTCGCATCCGCTACAACGCCTTTTACTAACGGGCTGAACCAATGCCGCAACACCACGGTGCCACCTGAAGCATGTGTTGCTGCCTTTACTTTTGCGGTATCAAAATTTTTATATTCCGGCGCAAAGATTTTTTCGATAGCTCCTTCGTTGTTGTAAGGTCCGTATAATTTCCAAACAAGGTCACTTTGTGTGGTGTAAGGAAAAGATTTGTTTTTGAAGTAAAGTTCTTGGTGATTGATGAGTGCCTTTTCAAAACGTCTGAAATCGCTTTTAACTACCTGGCTGCTGTTGGTGATCCAGCCGGGATGTCCGCCGCCAAGCCAGCTTCTTTCAGCAAATGCCAGCATGGATGGATACACGGGGTTCATCTGCAACAAGTCTCTTTCATCCTGCACATTGCGGTCGTGCCATAGGCAAAGCGTAGCACCCAAAACGTTTTCATCTTCTTTTACCCGGTCGCCCAGTTGACGGTGATAAATAGTCACTACACTTTCCAGCGGGTCCATATGATTGATATAAAGATGGCGTGAATCAATGTACTGCAGGTTGCTGTCGGTAGCACCATCGCGCATCCAAAGTTGGCGGATGGTTTGCGGCAGCAGGTTTCCACCAGGCTCCCAGCCGATGGTTTGCCAGCCCAGGCTATCTACCAGCCTTGTTACTTCGGGCAGAAAATTCTTATTGGTGATCTTTACTTCATCGCCGCCAATATGCAGGTATGGCAGGTTGTAAGTGGTGCAGAATTCCTTTAAAATTTCTTTTACCACCGGCAGGCCCGAATCTGATTGCATACCAAAGCCCATAGCGCGTGTAAAAGCTTCACTATGGCCCGGCATATCTATTTCGTGCACCAGTGTAATGTGCCGGTCTTTACAGTATTGAATCAACTCCTTCAGTTCTTTTTCGGAATAATAGGCGTCCTTGTTGCGCAGCATATGCTGTGGTGCCGTCAACTGCGGGTACTTTTTACTTTGCAGGCGCCAGGCAATATCTTCCGTCAGGTGAAAATGAAATATGTTTAATTTGTAATACTTCAGCCACCATATTGCCAAACCGACGTTGCCAGCACTTTGTTTCCTCAGTTTTGATTTTCTAAATTTTTAATAGTCGCCTTCAACATAGTCGGCACAATTAAACAATGAAATGGCCTAACTGGTAAAAAATAAAGTCGACCAAACCAATTATTAAACTTTACTGTTGTTGAAATGATCAATTTTTTACTTGACTTGTCAACACTTTGCTGGTCTATAAACAACGAAACTCTAAAATTTAAATGCTTGTCGTCTTCGCCTATTATAATTTCGTCATTTGTTTTTTCAAATACTTTAAACAGCCCGATTTGTTCTCCTTTCTCACCCTTAAAGTTGTCAATCATTGTTTGTCTGTTAGCGGTTTTTCCTGATGTTTTAAGTCCGAATAGTTTTACAATTTTATTTCTAAGAGCAAATAAATTTTCAACCCATTTTGGTCCGCTGCAAAAAAATGATTTTCCAATTCTTGTTGTAGTAATGTCGTCATTTTTGTCAATAAACACACTTTCATAACTGTCAATATAATCAAACTTTTTTTCGTCTGATTTTAAAATTGATTTATTTGGAAGCGTCGTTTTAGATATGGTCATTTCTTTTGTTATCTAATGTTGTTAAAGGACGCTCTACAACGGAATGGAGCTTTTTGCGGTAGTGATATTCATGTTCTGTTGCTCAGTATTATTCCAGTTGTAAAATAGTAATTCTTTTGTTCAGAACATGCAAACCCCAGTTGCAAAAAGCTCATGTTGTACGCCGATATATTGTTAATGCCAACAGATAGTTCTTTATTTCAACCATTTGTGGATGCTGATATATTTCTTCCTCAGTCAAATCATCGTCACTTTGCACTTTTGCGTCAACTGTGTCAATCAGATATGTTCCGATGTTATAGATATGCTCTGTTTTCCTATCCAAAAGAAACTCAATCGCCTCATATATAGCACCTGATGCGTTTACAGCAAAGTTTGCCTCAACAAAATCTTCTGTATCTGGTGTTACTCCATCAATTTCCTGAAGTATGACTTTCAATGTAGTTTGGTTGGGCATTTCTGTCCGACTTTGCTCTACAAGATTGATTGCGTCAAGTAAAACATCTGGATTTCCCCACTCATTTTTTTCATAAAAATTCTGGTAATCGAAAAATAGCTTTTTGCAAACGTTTATAGACAGGTCAAGTTGCCTTTGGTAAGGAAGTTTATCTACTTGCTTCTTAAACGTACTTGTAAAATCTTGAAATGTCATGGTGGCTGTGCGGTGGCGTACAACACAATATTATACGACATGTTTTGAATAGACAAGAAAACAAATAATTGTATCTCAATAAATTAATATTCGCTTTTTTATATTGATAGTGTCGCCAATACAATTTTGGCAATCAAAAAAAAGGATGCCTATGATAACGCTCCTCACTTACATGTGCAATGCTGATAAACGTCTCAAAATCCTTTTAACTAATGCAGACCTCTACCAAATCATCCAGATACATGCCCTGGTAGATGATGATGCCAAATACAATTATCACACCTGCAATTCCAGGAGTTTGGAAAGTTATCTTTTAAAATAAAAAACAACTTTAATTCCTTTTGACTTCTTATTCATCCTGCCAAAATCCTTTATTGTAGATCATACCTCCTATGACCGCCATTATAGCCGAAGTAGTTCCCAATGAAATGGGCTCAAATATTTTGCTCCAGCTAGACTTTTAGCAGGGAATTTGATAAATGTAATAAAACAAATGTTATGGCAAGATCTTCAAAAGAAAATACAGGTCAAAATACCTCCGGTAAGCGTACCCTTATTGAGCCCAACGGAGACAAACGCTATGTAAGAAGGGATGAACAGGGACGGTTTGAGGAAAGCGATGATGCCGGCCGATCCTTAAGCCAGGATGTAAAAAAAGCAGCCAGCACAAAAGTAAAAAGCGGGCAGGGCGATAAAGGCGACCAGGCTAAGCGGGAAAGCTGATTTAACTGTTGCTTTTTCCCCTTTTTACTGAGGGCGCACTTTAAGGCTGGGTTGAACTGGCTATCTGAAAAAAAGATCTTAAAAGTTAACCTGTTTATCAACAAGGTCAAAGCCAGGTTTTGCCACCTTCATTAAGTATGAACGGCCACATATTTTTGATTGGTTACATGAACAAGCAGCCATACCAGGAATCCCTTATATTTAAGCTATAGGCTTACTTAGATTCATTTCGATTTATCCTGAATTTCTGCCAAACAGAAACCTGTCAATTTCCCTGGTGGTCAACTCCCAGTTATTCGCGCCCATGGAAGCAGCATCCAGCAGGCAGTGATGAAAGTATGTACTCCGCTCTTTTAAAGAAGCACTTAAAGTAAGAAGTTCACATTGTGTCCATCCATATTTCTCCCGGTACCCCTTTATTTTTTTATAGCTGATCAACTCGTCCTTCGGATCCATAATGATCAGGGATGGCAGCTTCAGGCTCCGGAACTGAGAATCCACCAATTTTTGTATCTCCCCAAACAATATCTGATAAATACGCAGCGGCAGGGATGGATGCGCCCGGTATATTTCAGGCGAATAACTGGGCAGCCTTTGCCGCGGTCCCAGGAAAAACAACGATTTTACCAGGTAACAATGCCAGCGCAAGGCAATGGCCGGCGCTAACAGCACCTGCCTGTCAAAGTGAGCGCCGGATATTAGCAGCATCGTTTGGCCCAGCAGGGCTCCTAGCGAATAACCCAGGAAATAAAGGGGCACTGCCAGCTCCGTTGCTTTTTGACGTGCCGTGTCATATCCTTTTTGCATTTCCGCCTGCCATAATGAAGCACTAACCTCCTCCAGGTTAACATCATCCCCATAATGTCCTGCCAGGGAAACCAGGTATACTTCAGACTGCCGGTTCGTTAGCAGGCTGACATAGGAAATCATAGCCGTACCTTTTACATTCAGGCCATGGACCACCAGCGTTACCGAAGTAGCCTTTCCCTCTGCCTCAAAATACCCGATATTCACAATGCTTGTTTTTCTATCGTCAGGAATGCCGTTCTCTTTATAGTTTGTTTACTTACTGTTGCGAGTTACTCCTGCAGCCGCACTGTTTTACCCGTTTTGGCCGAAAGTATGGCTGCTTCCAGAATGCGCACAACCAGCACATTGTTCTTCATAGCATAGGGTGTATGCGGCGCTACCTGCAATTGCCCCCGGATGACATCGGCAAAATAAGAAAAAGGGTCCGTGTAAACCCCCACCTCGCTAGCCTGGAGCGTTAACTGCTTTTCTACTCCTGTTGTACGTAAACGCATACGGCTATCATCCGTTGTGATGACATAACCTGAATCGCCATAGACTTCCATATCCTTCCTGTTAAAAGGCCAGTTCCAGGAAGCCTGGATGATTGCCTGCGTGTTTGGATAAGTTAATATAATGATAGCCTCATCCTCTACTTTTGGAT
>CBDTUH010000159.1:0-7727 GCA_965363375.1 uncultured bacterium | reverse complement strand
TTTTGAAACTGGTGCCGAACTGGGTTCAAGAACCTTTGCCATCAATACGCTGGATGATTCTGTTCGGCAGATCAATTACACACCGAGAGATACTACAAAAACTGCCAATGTGCTGCGCATACACTTGGAAAAAGAACTGGGTTTTCGCTTTGCTGCTTTGGATACCGCCAATGTTTCTTTCGGCGGCTTCCGCAACGATTCTCTTTTTAAAAGGAATTTTAAAGGTTTGGCCTTAAAAGCAGAAGGTGGCAACGGGCTGGCTTATTTCAACCTGTCGGATGCAGCTAAAACAAACGTAACTGTTTATTACCGTGCCACACGCGGCAACATAAAGGACTCCGGACAGGTGGTGTTTACACATTCGCGCAACGGGCAGGCCAATATTATTACCCGCACGCCGGGAGGCAATTATGCAGCCAATGTAGTAAATGGCAACGACAGGGATGAACTGCTGTATATACAAAGCACACCGGGTTCTTACGCAACGGTTAAGATACCTGCTTTAGATACGTTCAGCAATAACGTGATACATCGTGCTGAGTTGATTGTTACCCGCATGCCTTCTGCAATGGATAATATCTTTACACCGCCTTCGCAGTTATTTTTGGATAAAATCAATAATGCCGGAGATTCAGCCAGAACATTTGACAGGGATTTTCCAATAATGCAAAACCAGAATTTAAACTGGGATTTCTTTGGTGGCAACTTAAAATCAGACGGTACCTATCGTTTTAACATCACCGGCCATGTGCAGGACATTATTACCCGCGATTCTGCCAACCTTACTTTACGATTGTATGCGCCGTTTGAAACTACGTTATACGGTGCATTCCTTCCAGTGGCAACTATCCCGGTAAACCAACGGCCAGCTGAAGGCCGTGTAGTGGTAGCTGGTGGCACGCACCCCGACCCGGCAGTTCGCATGCGCCTCCGCATTGTTTATTCTAAATTGTAATTAAATTTTAAAGTATATTGTCGGGTGCTATCTTTGCACCCGACTTCATTTATCAACTGCTTAATTCAATAATACTTTCATGCCTTATCTATTTACATCAGAATCAGTTTCTGAAGGACATCCCGACAAAGTAGCCGACCAAATATCCGACGCTCTTATCGATCATTTCCTGGCTTTAGACCCTCAGTCGAAAGTAGCTTGCGAAACATTGGTTACCACCGGGCAGGTGGTACTGGCTGGTGAAGTAAAATCAAAAGCTTATTTAGACGTTCAGGATATTGCCCGCTCGGTGATCCGCCGCATTGGCTACACCAAAAGCGAGTATATGTTTGAAGCCAACTCCTGTGGTATCTTATCTGCCATTCACGAGCAGTCTTCCGATATCAACCAGGGTGTAGATAAAAAAAATAAGGAAGAACAAGGTGCCGGCGACCAGGGTATGATGTTTGGCTATGCCACTGCCGAAACTGAAGATTTTATGCCGCTGGCACTCGATCTGTCGCATAAAATTCTGCAGGAGCTGGCTGCCCTGCGCCGCGAGAACAAGCAGATCAAATACCTGCGTCCTGATGCCAAAAGCCAGGTTACGCTGGAATACGACGATAACAACCAGCCCGTGCGTATTGATGCCATCGTGGTAAGTACCCAACACGACGATTTTGATACGGAACCTAAAATGCAGGAGCGCATTCAGAAAGACATCATTAATATTTTGATACCGCGTGTAAAAGCCAAGTACAAAAAGTATTCAAAGCTTTTCAACAGCAATATCAAATACCATATCAACCCCACCGGTAAGTTTGTGATTGGTGGCCCGCACGGCGATACAGGCCTGACAGGTCGTAAAATTATTGTAGATACTTACGGCGGTAAAGGTGCGCACGGCGGTGGTGCCTTTAGCGGTAAAGATCCTTCAAAAGTAGACCGTTCGGCAGCTTACGCCACGCGTCACATTGCCAAAAACCTGGTAGCAGCCGGTGTGTGCGATGAAGTACTGGTGCAGGTTTCTTACGCCATTGGTGTGGCGCAGCCTACCAGCATCAACGTTAATACCTACGGCACTGCCAAAGTAGATATGACCGATGGTGAGATTGCAACGATTGTGGAGGAACTGTTTGACATGCGTCCTTACTTTATTGAGCAGCGTCTGAAACTGCGCAATCCTATTTATAGCGAAACGGCTGCCTACGGACATATGGGCCGCAAGCCGGAAGTAGTAACTAAGGAATTCCCGATGCCGGATGGTAAAGTGATCAAGAAAAAAGTGGAGCTGTTTACCTGGGAAAAACTGGATTATGTGCCCAAAGTAAAAAAAGCTTTCGGAATCCGTTAAAAGGAAAAAGAGACGTTTTTATCAAACCCCTGTTTATTACAACAGGGGTTTTTATTTGCAGTACTTTTGATGCGTGAAAAATTTCAGATCCACACACCGACCTAAAAAAAGCAGCCTGGTCATTGGCCGGCAGGCTGTGCTGCAGGCATTGCAAACAGGGCAGCAGCTGGAGCGTATTTATATACAAAACACGCTCAGCGAAAAAGGCATTGACGAAATATTGAAAAAAGCGGCAGCGCTAAAAGTGCCTGTCAGTAAAGTGCCGTTGGATAAACTTAACAGCTTCAACATTACCGGCCACGAAGGCATTGCTGGCCTCAAAGCCAAAGTGCAATACCACGACCTGCAGGAGGTAATTTCTTTTGTGGTGGAAAGGGGAGAGACGCCCCTGTTTTTAATATTGGACGGCATTACCGACATCCGCAACATTGGCGGCATTGCCCGCACGGCTTTTTGTACAGGCGTGCATGCGCTTATTATTCCCGATAAAGGGGTAGGCATGCTCAATGAGGATGCGGTGCTCACATCGGCCGGCGCACTGGAGCACTTGCCTGTTTGCCGCGTTAATAGTTTAATGAAAGCGGTGGATGATTTGCACTTGAATGGCATTAAAGTTTTAGCCAGCGAAATGAAAGCTGAAAAAGCTGTTTTTGAAATAGATATGAAAGAACCGGTGGCTATTGTGATGGGCAGTGAGGAAAAAGGCATTTATCCCGCGCTGATGAAAATATGCGATGAAAAATTTAAAATACCCATGGCCGGAGATTTTGAATCGCTGAATGTATCAGTTGCAACCGGGATGATATTGTACGAAGCGATGAAGCAAAGGTTGTAACTAATTTATATACATTAAAAACGTCTCTTTTCCCTTTTAAAAATAAAGTTGGTATAAAAGGAAAAAGAGACGTTTCTATTTATTGCAAAGTAATATTCAATAACTCTTCCTGAAACTGGTAAAAAACGTCGCGTAAGGCTGTTTCAGAATCGGTTCCATAATTTATGAGAAAAACATGTGTAACCTTTTTTGCCGGAAAATAAAAAAGGTTAGCCGTATAGCCCAGGTCGCGGCCGCTATGGCCAATGCCGGCATTAATGCCTCGCTGTATAAACTTTTTCATGATGCCGTATCCGTACTGATTTTCATCATCAGTCTTTCCATAGGTTTGCATCAGGTTGAAAGATTTTTGTGTGAGCAATGTTTGATTGACCATGAGTGCATTTGAAAAAGCGAACAGGTCAAACACATTTGAAAAAATACCGCCATAGCCATTGCCGCTACCGGGAATTATATTAGAAACATTAACGATTTTATTGTTATTGTAAAGGTCGTAATACCCTTGTGCGGTATACGGCGGCAAAGCATCGTGCGGCTGATAAAAAGTATTTTTCAAATTCAAAGGCGATAGAATATACTGGTGCAGCAATTGCGCGTGCGGCTTACCGGTCGCGGCTTCCATCACCATGGCCACTAAAATGGTGTTGGTATTAGAGTAAATAGCGGTATCGCGCGGGTTAAAAACAGCCGGTTTATCATATACAAACTCGAGCAACTCCTCCGGGCTCCATTTTTTATTGGGATTATTTAATACAGCCAGGTAAAAGTCATCTTCTTCTATTACGTCGGGTATCCCGGTTTCATGTTTCATACAATCGCCAAGGGTAATAGCATTGCCATTGGCTAACTTACTGGTTATTGAAGTGGGCAGCCAGGTAGTTATAGGTTGAAATAAAGAGAGGTAACCCAGATTGCTGTTGGTTGAATCTTCAATGAGTTTAAAAATGAGCGCACCCATAAATAATTTGGTAATGCTGGCTACTTTTCCAACCTGTCCTACCTGAAATGGAATGTTGTTTTCAATATCTGCTTTGCCGGCGGCGCCAAGCCAGGTCCCCTTTTCATCGTTTATCAGCAGCGAAATGCCTGGTAGACCCAGGCGGTGGTATTTGGTAAGTAATGCACTATAAGCGGCACTTCTGGGGTGCAGGCTGCTCGTATCTGTCCAGGGTATGGGTATGCTTGTATTTGTGGTGGCTTCCATAGCCGGCTTTTTACAGGCCGGCAACAATCCACTAATGACTATTATAAAAATTAGATGTTTCATTTATCACCGGTTTTAAGTGGAATGGACAGACCTAAAGCTGCCACATTGTAAGGCAAAAGAGGAACATACGATTTTATAAAAGGCGTTTGCAACTGTTGCTGGTAGTTAAAAAATAAAGCAGCTTTGTTGTTGCTCACATTAAAATTGTAACGCACCTCCAATGTAAAAGTGGCAATTCCCTGGGGTCGGCCAATGCCTTTACCATTTGTGTATTCTCCTTCTTCATCTATTTCTAAAACCGCTGTAGTAGGTATTGAATGCATGTAACCCGCGCCAATAGATGCCGCCAAATGTACCGATGTAGAAAGCTTATAACGATAACCAAAATCGGTATAAAGCGGAATGGCATGCTGTACAAAGCGATGGTAAAAATAACCGGCATGAAACTGTTGAAACCAGTCGTGTTTAGGTTTTGTACGCCAGTTAAAACCATAGCTGACCCTAACACCCGGGTGTACCACATCGCTAAATAAGCTGCTGAATTTTTGAAAAGGTTTGGCTGTGTTGTTATTGGTAAAAGAAAGCGCCAGGCTTTTTTGTTTTCGTGCCTGTGCCGATGCGCAAAATGCAGGCAACAGCAGGCACGCCATTATCAGAAATTTCATGTGCATTGGGTTGGGTGGCTTAATTATATAATAAATTAAAATAATTCTACCACAAATCCTAATCCGGTAAATGGTAGCCCCTAAATAATTTTGGATTTATTACAGTACTTATCTTGCACTATGCTAAAGCTTATAGAATGCCCGCGCGATGCCATGCAGGGCTGGAAGACTTTTATACCAACGAAGCAAAAGATTGCCTACCTCAATGCGCTACTGCAAGTAGGTTTTCATACCCTTGATTTTGGTTCTTTTGTTTCGCCCAAAGCCATCCCGCAAATGGCAGATACCAAAGACGTCTTACATGCCCTGGACCTTTCTTCAACTTCTTCAAAGTTGCTGGCTATTGTAGCCAACACACGTGGTGCAGAAGAAGCCGTCGAATTTGAAGCGATTGATTTTTTAGGATTTCCGCTGTCCCTTTCCGAAACTTTTCAACAGCGCAATACCAACGCCAGCATTGAAGATGCGATGGTGCGTGTAGACCAGATTCAGGAGTTGTGCAAAAGGAAAAAAAGACGTTTGGTCGTGTACCTGTCCATGGGTTTTGGCAACCCTTATGGTGATGCTTATTCAGAAGACCTGGTTTTTGATTTTGCCAGCCAGCTAGCGCAAAAAGAAGTGGAGATAATTTCACTGGCCGATACGGTGGGTGTAGCTACGGCGGAGCAAGTAAAGAAAATTACAGGTTATGTGGTGCAAGCGTTACCACATATTGAAATAGGTGTGCACTTGCATTCCACCCAGGCCAATTGGAAAGAAAAAGTAGAGGCCGCCTACAGTGCCGGTTGCCGCCGCTTTGATGGCGCGCTGAAAGGTATTGGCGGCTGCCCCATGGCGGATGACGACCTGGTGGGCAACATGAATACGGAATGGCTGCTGCCCTTTTTTGAAGAGAAAGGCGAAGCGGTAAACATCAATAAAACCGCTTTGCAAAACAGTTTACAAATAGCCGATTCAATTTTTGTGTAATGGACCTAATGCTGAATTTTACGGCGCCGAAAGCAGATAAGGAAATTACCCACCGGCATAAGATTTTGTCTGTCGGCTCCTGCTTTACCGAGCATATTGGCAATGCCTTAAAAGACCTAAAGTTTGATGTATTGCAAAATCCAAACGGTATTTTGTTTGATCCTGTCAGTGTTTGCCAAAGCCTTACGTCTTACATATATAACCAGCAATATGGCGAAAAAGATTTTTTTCAGCTGAACGAACTGTGGCATAGCTGGCGGCACCACAGCCGTTTTTCCAACACCAATTTACAAGCTGCTATTGATAACATTAACCAATCGCAGGCCGAGGCGCACCGCTTTTTAAAAGAAGCCGACTGGCTGATTATTACATTAGGTTCTTCGTTTCATTACCGGTTGGTGAATGAAGGTTTTGCGCCTGTGGCCAACTGCCACCGCGCGCCGGCACAGTGGTTTCAAAAGCATTTGCTGGGTATTGATGAAATGATTGCCGGTCTGGATAATGCTATTCACCAGGTGTTTCATTTTAACTCAAAAGTCAATATCATTTTCACCATCAGCCCGGTGCGGCACATACGCGATGGCGTAGTGGAAAACAATCGCAGCAAGGCCCGCCTGATAGAAGTGGTACACCACCTGGTCAACAAATTCAACCGGCTGTATTATTTTCCCTCGTACGAAATTGTAATGGATGTACTGCGCGATTACCGCTTTTATGATATTGACCTGGTACATCCCAACTACATGGCCACAGAAACGGTGCTGCAGCAATTTATGCAAGCTTACATGAGTGCCGAAACCATGGCGCTGAATAAAGAATTAAAAAGCATCAGCATTGCCCGCCGGCACCGCTCCGCATACCCGCACACAGAGGCACACCAAAGGTTTTTAAAAAGCCACCTGCAAAAAGTAGAGCAGCTGCAACAGCAACATCCTTACCTTGATTTTTCAGAAGAAACAACTTATTTCTCAAAAGAGGAATAATGAAGAATTTAAAATGAAAAATGTAAAAAGGCCTAAGTGCTGTGGCTCTCCTTTTTTTCATCTTAAATTTTAAATTTCTAGTGCATACGGTCGCCGCGGGGCTCCAGGCTTTTCATTACTTCGGCTTCGTAGGCCAGCCATTCTTTCCAGCGGCGGCGTATTTTTTCTTTATCTATATAGGTTTCGGCCAGCTCAATAAATAAGGTATAGTGGCCGGCTTCACTTTCCATAAAGCGGCGGTAAAACTTACGCAGGTAATCATCAGTCAGTCCTTCGCTCAGGCGCTTAAAGCGCTCGCAGCTGCGGGCTTCTATCAGTGCACAGGTAAGCAATTGGTCCAGCAGGCGTCCTTCTTCCGAGCCGCCTTTTTGGGCAAACTGTTGCAGCGCTGCTACGTATTCATCTTTGCGCTGTCGTCCCAACTTCAGGTTGCGCTTTTGCAGCTCGGCCAGCACCATTCTAAAGTGGCCCCATTCTTCGGTTACTATCGGCGTCAGTTCGGCCACCAGTTTTTCCTTTTCGCTGTAGCGTTGTATAAGCGATATACAGGCAGTGGCGGCTTTTTGTTCGCAATAGGCATGGTCGGTTAGCACTTCCTGCAGCGACATTTCGGCCAGCCCCACCCAGCGCGGGTCGGTTGGTAATTGCAGGCCCAGTATGGCTTTGGCATCTTCTGAAAGTGCGGTAGTATGACTCATGGCGCAAAAATAAGGATTGAGGGAAAGGTTGAAAGGAAAAACAGACGTTTTGGAGAATACAAAATGGAAAATGTAAAAGAAA
>CBDTUH010000158.1:0-7776 GCA_965363375.1 uncultured bacterium | reverse complement strand
GCTGGTGGCGCGCAATGGCTACCACCTCCGGCGGGGTCTGGTCCTGGGGCAGGGCGTTTTCAACAATTGTAAATGTTATAGAAGTAGCTGTACCGGCTGTTCCTTTACCACTGCTTAACGTATATGGAGTTGCCTTTAACGTATAAGTGCCAACTGCAGGAGGCATCCAAAAACCAAAATAGTAATTTCCATTGCCATCATCACCAAACAAGGAATAGGGCATTACATTATCAGTGTAAGTTCTAGTCTGTGGTCCGGTTAGCTCCAGCTTTACGCTTCCTACTGTTTCGGGCGAAGTATTAGCACGTATTGATAACTTAACTGTTGGTAAAGATGCCAAACTGATTACATCTCCATCATGAACCTCAAAAAGGTCGTTATCACTGGATGCATTTATCAGCATAAAGCCTGCTACCAATGGATTGAATAACACTTCATCTCCTTGCTCATTTTCAAAACCTACCTTTTTCCTTTTAATTGCATTGTTGTCATTCCCTTCTTTTTTTTCACCTTGATCACTAATAATTTTTTTGCTTTGGTTGTAGATTGCTGTCAGTGGCTCTGTTTGTACCCATGCGGTAAATGTAATGAGCAGTAGCAATGAAAGTAAGATTGTGCTTTTCATTCACAACAGTTTTAAAATGTTAGGTTGAAGCGTTTTTTGTTTTGATAAATAGCAGATTAAATGCGAATCTTGGTTTTCCAAAAGCTAAAGAAGAAGTGTTATCATTGATACGTGCGGAGGAATGAAATTTAAAACCACTATAATATTATGAATAATATTTATGTCTATCAAATTTTATTTTGTTTGAAATAAATACTAAAACCTCTGAATTTCCTTTTAGCTTAAGCATCCCGTTATTTCCAGCTTTTCTACTAATCAATATTTTGATAGTACCAGGAAAGCGGAAAGGGATTCTAAAAGCTTAAAAGGAAAAACAAAGGTTTCTCAGTTTCTTAAGGCCTGCTACTTAAAATGCGTTGGTATGAACCTTTTTACTAAAAATGGTTAAGAAGATGATTTTCATATCCAACGCCAATGTCCAGTTTTCAATATACCAGAGGTCGTGCAGTGTTCTTTGTCGCTTCTGCTCATCCGTATCAGTTGGTCCACGCCAGCCATTCACTTGTGCCCAGCCGGTAATGCCGGGTTTGAAATAGTGGCGGATCATATATTTTTCTACACTTTGCTGCAGTTCCTGATTTAAAAAACTGCGATGGGGTCTTGGTCCCACAACACTCATTTCTCCAAGCAGCACATTAATGAATTGCGGCAATTCATCAATACTGTATTTTCTCATCAGGCGTCCGATTCTGGTAACACGTGGATCGTCTTTTTGAGTGGAAAGCAAACCGCCAGCTACTTCATCACACTCGCGCATACTTCTGAATTTAAAAACCTTGAAAGCTTTACCCGAGCGCCCAATCCGGGTAGGACAATAAAATACCGGACCTTTTGAATCGAGCTTAATAATTGCCGCGATGATCAAAAATATAGGTAACAATAAAGTAAGCGTTAAAGCTGAAAAGGCTTTATCAAAACTGTTTTTCATAAAAATGGAATAGCGACCATCCAGCGGCAATTGCCGCACATTTATGACATCCAATTTACCTTGCCTGGTAATTTTATACTGCGTTCCCAGTACTTGTTGGTAATCAGGAATAAATTTTACACGAATGCCATGATAGTCGGCTGCGGAAAGAATGTACTGAACCTTTTTAGACGCCTGTGCCGGCAATGCTATTATGATTTCATCAACAGGATTGACCATCAGGTACTGATGAATACCCTTGATGTCGCTCACTATCTTTTCGCTGCTTACCTGGCATTGTTCATTTTTCATGCAGTTAATAAACCCTTTCACTTTATAGTGGGCATTCTTTTGAGTACTAAAACTATTTTCTACAACCCGCGCCAAGCGGCCGGTACCTGCTACCAGCGTGTACTTAACAGTTTCACTTTGCCTGGTTACCGGGCTCAGAATAAGTTGCAAAAAATAATTTATGGTCAAGCTTAGAATGGGAAATGCCACCACCAGAAACATCACTACTTTACGGTTCTTATCCGAAGTAGGAAATAAGAGAAACATCAAAAAAACAATCAAGATTAAAAGAGCATGTGCTTTTATATAAGCTGACAGCTGCATATTCAGACCGCTCTTAAAATCATCAACAGTTGTCTTTCGGAAATATTTCAGCGCTAATGATAAAACAACAAAAGAACCTAAAATCCACCAGTCAGCCCTGGAGTAACGGTAATCACTGAATAAAAGAAGGAAAAGAACAATAAATAAAAGAAGTGTAATTACATCTCCCCTCCATAAAACATTGGGATGTTTTGGTTTCAAAATAATCATAACAAATAGAATTAAGATGATTACAAAAGCACCAAAGCGTTTTTCTATTTCAGCTAGTGTATCCACAGCTTTCTAGTATCTTATGTAGCAGCACAAATACAAATAGCTGTTAATCATAAATGCTTTAAAGAAAAAAGCTTTTGGCTAATAAGCTTTACAGGGAAGGGTTTCAAGCAGGTTTAGCGTTTCGGGGGGAATGGAATAATTAATTAATTCTTTACATTGACAATTGACAAAACCATCTTGCAGTATGTAATAAGGTAGTACAATGAAATAGGCTCCTCTTATTTTGCTTTAAAGGGTGTACTTTATGAATACTGCGAGAAGGCAGTTCATTAACATGGTTTAATTTTAATTCATATACTCATATATTTAAATTGAAAAAAATGGATTAGTAACAGAAACTTTGTGTAATAGTCCATAAGCAATTGATTAGACATAAATAGGGTTGCGAATATGGAGCAGGATGTAGTGATTTTACAGTAGAATAGTTTGCAGGGGTAAAGCAGTGGATCTAAATTATATATTACCAGTTCAGGCCTTCATAATTAGGCAGACTTTCCAATTGTTGTATGCGGACAAGGTCAATAACAGAATGTTTTTCCTTTAAGATATCCTGGTAAGTATCGGCTTCAAAATTTCGATGATTCACAATAACCACTTCATTATCTCTGATTGCTTTTTCAAGGTTGTCTGTTATCAGTTCCGATAGGTGGGGCAATCTTTCATTAACAAAAGCCTTGTTAGCGCCAATCAGTTTGCTTAAGCGCACGTTTTCATCAAAAATGGTAATATGATAACCTTTGCCTATCAATGTTTCTGCCAGGTCAACAGAAGGACTGTAGCGCAGGTCATCAGTACCCTCTTTAAAGCTTAAGCCTACCATGCAAATCTTTCTTTTACCGGACTTAGCCACCAGTTCATAAGCTTTTTTCTTCTGGTGTTCGTTGGAAGCTTCTATGCAGGAAAGTACCGGCGTATTCACATAATGATCGTGTGCCAGGGTAACCAGCCCTTTCAGGTCTTTGGGCAGACAGGAGCCTCCATAAGCATAGCCAGGTTTGAAGTAAGCCGGAGAGATATTCAGACGGTCATCTTTGCAAAATAGAGACATCAATTTGTGCGAGTCAATTGAAAGCGCTTTGCAGATATTACCCACTTCATTGGCAAAAGAGATTTTCAGAGCATGAAAGGAATTGTTGACGTATTTTATAAATTCTGCAATTTCAATATCTGTAATTTCAATAGGTGCCTCCAGGCTGCTAAACAGGCAGGCCACTTTTTTTACCGCATACTCATGGTCACCACCAATAACCGTTATTGAGGGATGATAGTAATCTTTCACAGCCGTTCCTTCGCGCAAAAACTCAGGATTGGAAACAACGGCAAAGTCCTCTCCTGTTACTTTACCAGAAACTTCTTCAACAATTTTTGAAAATTTTCTATTGGTCCCTGGCAGTACGGTGCTCCTGATGACTACAATATGAAACGTGTCTTTTTCTTTTAAAGCTTTTCCAATTTGCTCTGCTGTTTTAAAAATATAAGAAAGATTCAAATGACCATGATCTGATGAGGGCGTTCCAACACAGATAATGCTGATATCCGTATTCAATACGGCTTCATCCGCACATAAGGTTGCCATAATGTTGCCTTTCTCATGTCCTTCTTTAATCAGCTGGTCCACTCCTTTTTCTAATATGGTTGGAGTGCCTTTGTTTATGAGATCCACTTTAAAGGAACTGACATCCACGCCAATAACCTGGTGCCCGTTCTTTGCCAGGCATCCCATGCTAACACAGCCAACATAACCTAAACCAAAAATGGAGATTTTCATTTGTAAGCAGTTTTGTATTGATTGATTTTGTCCTTCATAAATACGATCATGTCATCCCAGCTTTCCAGCAAGTGATTTCGAAACATTTGTTGCCCTATTTCGTCAAAAGGTTTTTGAGCTATGTCGTTGATAAAGCGAACGGCCTCTCCCCCCTGCAAATGCTGTAGCACGCCGTAGTCCATCAACATTTCATTGGCTTTCATTTTTCGGGTGCCACAATAAACGCTGGGAATACCTAACATTGCCCCTTCACGGGCCATGCTGTCACCTGAGGATACTACTAGTTTTGAAAAATAGATAAGGGAATGAATGTCTTCTACCGGTTCTTGTAAAATGCTCCAATGCTTGGGATACAGGTTAACATGGCTTTTATCTTCTAATGATAAAATAACTTTTACGTCAGGATTTATCTGTTCTGAAATGGCCGCTACCAAAGCTTCTTGCTGGTTAAAATAATTAAACGATTTGTTGCTTACCTCCCTTATAAAAATATACTCCCTGGGTTTCAAGAAATATTTATCCAATGCTGCCGGATTTGGCGTGAAACGTTTTGGACTCAAATAGCTCCATTCTTTTAGGCAATTGAAAACAGAGGTTTTATGATTAACAGCGACAATGGGCGGAAAAAACAATTGGTTTGAAAACCGAGCATTTATGGAATTAACGCGTTTACGCTCAGGATCATCATAAAACTGAAGAATGGGAACTTTTGAAATGTTGCAGGCAACGGCAAGCGGAATGCTGCTGGCTGCTATGCAGATATCATACTTATTTTTCCTTATCAGATCTAAAAATACGATGGCCCGCTTTAAGTTGCCGTTCCAAAAAATAGACCATTTGGTACCCTTGCTATACCCTACCGGAATGGTTTTAAAACCTGTGTATTCCCTTTCAATAATCCGGGGCAATTTGCCACGCTGCAGGTAACAAATAGTTACGTCCCAATTTTCATCTCTTAATTCATTGCAAAGCCCTTTAAAAAGGTTCAATTGTGCCGGGTGTTTTATGTCAATCAAAATTTTCATGGTGGTTATCAAAGCTTCGTAGCTTTTGAATTTGAATGGCTGTTATTTAAAAGGAAAAACAGACGTTTGATAGATATGTATGTACAATTTTCAATTCAGCCAGTTGAGGCTTTTGAGTTTTGCCAGGCTGTTATCTTCTATTTTGTATTTGCCGAAAATTGCTAAAGCATTGGCAGAAAAAGATTTTGCAAGTTTCTCGTTTTTGTAAAGCGTTAAGATGGCATCAACCAGAGCTTTTGTGTTTTTTTGGGGAATCAAAAGTCCATTGAACTGATCGATGCAAATTTCCGGAATTCCGGAAATGTTAGTAGAAATAATCGGCAATCCATAGGATATAGCTTCCATTAGCACAACAGGTATGCCGTCCTGGTCATTAGGCAAGGTAATAGCAGGCAGCACAACCGCATCCAGTTCCGCAAAAAATCCCGGTTTTTCTTCATCATTCAGTTTGCCTACATAAGTAATAGTATCCTGCAGGCTATTTTCTTTTATAAACGTCTCTATTTCCTTTTGCAAAGGCCCGTCTCCAGCCATATACAATTTGATATTGCTGTTCACCAGCGCAATTTTATTCATTGCTTCCAACAAGTAGCGAATGCCTTTTTTTTCTACAAAACGGCTTATAAATCCAAGCCGAAACTGCCCGTTATTTTGTTTTAGTTTGATGGGAACAGGGCAGGCAAAAGCACCCAGCCGTGCTACTTCAATTTTTGAAGGATTAATGGAGGGCCACTTTTTTATAATGTAGTTTATGTTGTAATCTGATATGCTGAAACATTTTTGGGAGTGATTGGCCAATAAGGTAAACCAGCGGTTATCGAAGAAAATATCATAGGCATGAAAAGTAAAAGAGTATTTTATTTCTCGCTGGCTGTAATATTGACTAATCAAGTGCGCTAACAGTGCCGGTTGCGTGGCAAACTGGGCGTGTATGCTGGTGTTATTTTTAAAATGTGCGTCATCCAGTATTAAAAACCAGCCGATGCTTTTAAGACCTACCACCAGGCTGTAACGCGAAAAAAAACAATGGAAATATCGCAAGGCAAACCAAAATGAAAATAATAGTTTTTTTATATTGAACCGGTACCTGAAGGGTTTGATTATAATTTCTATTTTATTCAGTCGAAGCTGCTCAATTCTCTGCTCGTAAAATGGCCCCGGCATTCTTAAAAATACTACTTTGAACCTGGTGAATAACGAAAAAGCAATGAGCTCGTCCATCATCCAGGCGCTGGGATTTTTTACCAGGTAGATACGTTCCATGTTAAAAGGAAATAAAGAGGTTTTAAAGCTGTTGGCGATTCAGGATTTGCTGAAGAATAGTACCCGCGTTTTCATCGTACTATAAATAACAGGCAGAAAGAAAGCAACCTTGGATAAAGGGTATAGTGCCGGTGCGCGTTTTATGTATTTAAAAAAAAGGTCTTCGCAAAAGCGCACATTATTGAAATAAGTTTTGCAATGTTTTGTTATTTGCGCTTTACTCAAATAATGTGTTTGACTGGTTAAGTATTGATAATTTCGTTCTGCTATTTCAGCAGCGCCAAGCCCTTTTTGTGCTTCCGTTTTTATGCCAAGGCTGGCCCACATTTTCAACCATCCTTTTTTTTGAATAACAGATGCAAAAGGCACATGCACATGTGGCTCAAATACAACATACCTGGATGGAAAAAAATGCAGGCTGGTGCCGCCGGGTTTTAATACCCTTTTAATTTCATTTAATGTGGACGGGTAATCTTTTACGTGTTCAAATACCTGGTCGCTCACCAAAAAGTCAATGCTATTATCTTCAAAAGGTAATTGATAGGTTTGCGGGTCAATAACCTTTAAGATTCCTTTTGATTTCTGGTCTTCAACAAAAGGGCCATCTTTAAACCGAAAATCACAACCAAAGGCCTGCATGCCCTGCTCGCGGTATTGGTGCACCAGGTTGCCATCGCCGCAGCCCAGGTCAAGTATCACAGATTCTTTATTGATATCATAACCCAGGTCTTTAATGATGCCCATTTGGGTTTGCATACGCTGCCTATAATAGGCTATTGTTTTTACTTTCATTTTCTGAATTATTTGTCTTTATTAAAAGTTGATTTATTGCAGTTCAGGCGAGTACTTCGCTGTACACATCCTTAAAGGCTTTGCCCATTTGTGTAATAGAGAAAGCAGCATTTACCTTACTCCTGTTTTCGCTTCCAAATTCTCTGGCCACATTTCCATCATCAATCAGCTTAAAAACAAGTGGAACCAGCTCCTTCGCCGTTGCTTTCACCGGAACCAGATATCCGTTTTTACCATGGGTTATCAGTTCTACATTACCTCCGGTATTGGTAGCAATTACCGGTTTGCCCAATGCCATGTATTCCAGTATAGCATTAGAAATACCTTCGCCGTTTGGAGAAAACAAAACACCTATATCACAGGCATTCACTAAGGTTTCTATATTTTCCACTTTTCCCAGCACTTTTATGTTAGGATTGCGTTCATATTTCTTTTTGCAAGATTGAAAAAAGGTATCATCCTTATCGTAGCCGCCCACTCCTAAAAAAGTAATATCATTACGCTG
>CBDTUH010000157.1:0-7801 GCA_965363375.1 uncultured bacterium | reverse complement strand
CCAGCGCGGTAACGTAATCAACTTTTTGGATGGTGACTCCCTGTCTTTAGCTTCTTACGGCTATGGCAAAACCACCCTGGTAAGCGATAAAAGCCGCGTGTACAAAGGTGGTAGCTGGAACGACCGCGCTTACTGGCTGAGCCCCGGTACCCGCCGCTACCTGGAAGAAGATCAAGCGAGCAGCATGATCGGTTTCCGTTGCGCTATGGACCGCATGGGTAGCCCCGAAGGCAACAAACGCAAAACCGGCAACTTCTTTAAGCAACGCAAGCAAAAACGTTAAAAGGAAAAAGAGACGTTTTTAATGATAGAAATCAGCCCCCCGCCTGCCGGGGGGCTTTTTATTAAAGGTTAACTTTGTACCATGAACTTACAGGAGCTCTACCGCCTTTACTTACAGTACCCTTCCGTACAAACAGATACACGACAGCTAAAGCCCAATGACATTTTTTTTGCGCTGAAAGGCCCAAACTTTAACGGTAACATGTTTGCCCAAAAAGCACTGGAGGCCGGCGCCGCTTATGCGGTGATTGACGAAAAAGAATTTTATGTAGATGACCGTACCATACTGGTAGAAGATGCACTGACCACGCTGCAGCAGCTGGCACGCTACCACCGCCAAACGTATCAAATTCCTTTTATAGCCATCACCGGCTCCAACGGCAAAACCACTACCAAAGAGCTGCTGCACGCCGTGCTAAGCAGCCGGTATAAAACCTACACCACCAAAGGCAATTTAAATAACCACATTGGCGTACCGCTTACGCTGCTCAACATTGGGCCCGATGCCGAAATGGCTATTATAGAAATGGGCGCCAACCATCAAAAGGAAATTGAGAGCTATTGCACCATTGCCCTGCCCACGCATGGGCTTATTACCAACTGCGGCAAAGCGCACCTCGAAGGCTTTGGCTCAGTAGAAGGCATCCGCAAGGGCAAAGGCGAGTTGTTTGATTTTTTGCGGACAAATGACGGCACCGCTTTTATTATGGCCGATTATGACTACTTGCACAGCATGAGCACAGGTATTAAAAACATCATTAGTTATGGAACCAGCGAGGCAGACATTACAGGCGATATTCAATCTGTAGACCCATTTTTAACCGTACAGTTTCAAAAAGGATTTGAGGGGTTGATACAAACTTCGCTGGTGGGCGGGTACAACCTGCCCAATGTGCTGGCGGCAGTGGCCGTGGGCAAGCATTTTGCTGTGCCCGACGAAAAGATAAAAGCATCTATAGAAGCTTACCAGCCCTCCAATAGCCGAAGCCAGCTGGTAACCAAAGGCAGCAGCAAAATAATTGTAGATGCCTACAACGCCAACCCCAGCAGCATGAAGGTAGCTATTGACAACTTTGCCCACACTGCTGGCGATGGCAAGGTGCTGGTGCTGGGGGCCATGGCCGAGCTGGGTGCCGATAGCCTGGCCGAGCATAGCGCGCTGGTAGAGCAGATTGGCCGCCACCAATGGAAAGCCGTGCTGCTGGTAGGTGGCGATTTTTCAAAAGTGCAACATCCCTTTCACCAATTTAGCAATGCTGCCGAAGCAGGCCAGTGGCTGCAGGCTCAAAACTGGGAAAGCAGTTATTACTTAATAAAAGGTTCTAGAAGCATGCAAATGGAAGGCGTGCTTCAATATATAAAAGAATAAATCATGGCGGAAGAACAACTCAAAAGAAGCTACCTGGCCAGTGTGCTGGGCTGCCACTGCCCCCGGTGCCGCGAGGGAAAATTGTTTACTAATAAAGTATCTATCAGCATCAAAAAAAATATGGAGATGAACGAGTACTGCCCTGTGTGCGGGCAGCGCACGCAAATAGAAGTGGGCTTTTACTACGGCACCGGCTATGTAAGTTATGCACTGGCGCTAATTGTTACGGGCATCACCTTTGTAGCCTGGTTCCTGTTTATTGGGTTTTCGTTTAGCGACAGCCGTTTTGTATGGTGGATATTTACCAATGCTTTTTTACTCATTGCCCTGCAGCCATGGCTCATGCGCCTGTCGCGCAGCCTGTGGATATCGTGGTTTGTAAAGTACGACCCCGAGTGGCCGCACCGCCGCCCCGACGACCCCGAGCGCATTGTAGAAGAACAGATGAACAATTGGTAAAAGGGAAAAGAGACGTTTATAGGTAAGTCAAATGGGAAAAGTGAAAACCAAAAAGTGGAGAGAAAGTTAAAAGGGAAGAAAGACGTTTGAGTTTTACGATGTACGATTAACGATATACGATTTATCGGGAGGATTAAAAGGAAAAACAGAAGTTTTTTGATGATGCACTTGCTGCAGCCCAACGGAGCTTCGCAAAAGCAGCTTCATCAAGGTACAAAAGCCGGTTAACAAAAAGGCAAAAGGGAAAAAGACGTTTTTAGAATTTGTAATAAGTTGAGCACCTTTATCGATCCATCTGCGCCATCCGTGATATAAAAACAAAAACAGAGGTTTTGCGCAAAATGTTCTACAGGGCCGGCAGGCGCACTGTGCTTATTTTTTTAAGGCACAACTTTAGTACTACTGCATACAGTAACCCTAAAACAATTATTATGAACTTGAGCAAAGCAGCAAACCGCATTACCTTGTTATTTCTTTCTTTTTGCATTTCGGTAATGGCGTTGGCGCAGGAAGGTGGCGCCGAAGTAAATGTAGACATTACAAAAGACGAAGGCGGCGGCGGTGGCGTTTGGTACAACCAGCCACTGGTATGGATTATTGGTGCCGCTGTATTTATATTATTGCTGGTGGCCCTGTTGCGTGGCAACAATACTGCACGCGACTAACACGCAAAAATAATTTTCAAAATATGAAGCCGCTTGTTACCAAAGCGGTTTTTTTATTTTTATCTTTTCGTACCTACCCTTCATTAGTTGTAATGCTTTCATCTATACAGCTTTACAATTGAATTGTTTTTCGGCAACTGGCCCAATCGCGCCAATGGCTTGCCCGGCGCGGGTTTCAGCTTGCGGTAAAAATTAAGTTTATAATAAAAAACATGTACGCCTGTGCTTGTATTTGTTCTGCTAAGTTGTAACTTTAATAGGATCTTAAGCTTTCGTGCAAAAACATCTGTCCCCCATTTGTTGAAAAAAATAAGATTGTAAAGTATCCCATTTACTTATCATTATTATCAAAGCCCACTGCCCGCTCCACGTATTACTATGCCTACTCCCGCTCCGTTTGCCAGATAATAATTGTAAGCAAGCCTGTCAATCCTCCCCCGCTTTGTTATTGCAATGGATATAAACCAACAGCATAACCGCTGGCCATAAACCTTTTGTTTTTCTTTTATTTAACCATTTAAAAAACAACCATTATGAGTACAAAAACTGCATTACAGAATGGAGGTAAAAAGCTTGCCGCAGAAACTTTGGAAGAAGTGCCGACAACACCTGCCAGTTTTTCGTCCGAAAATTTTGCCCCCTCCACCAACGATACCGAAGTAGAAGAAGTAGAAGGTGGCTATACCTACCTGAAGCCTGGCGAAGCAGACCGCGAATCGTTTAACCGACTAAGTACCGAAGCCGAAGAAGCAATGGAAACCGACACCTCTTTGGAAGAAGCCGGCTCGTATGCCGGTGTGGAAGAAAGCGGCGTGCTTGATGCTTACTTTGCCAGCTACAGCGAGCTGCTGCCTGAGGCAAAAATGCTGACCGAGGTTATCATTGGCACCGACAACCGTGTGCGCATCAGCCCCACCACCGCGTTTCCATGGCGGGCCATTTGTGCGCTAAAAATTACGGCCAGGAATGGTTCTAAATGGATAGGAACCGGTTGGATGGTAAGCCCGCGCACCGTTATTACAGCAGGCCACTGCGTGTACATGCACGACCAGGGCGGCTGGCCCAAAAGCATTGAGGTAATACCCGGCCTCAACGATGCGGCAAGGCCCTTTGGCTCCGGCACGTCTACCTCCTTCCGCAGCGTGGTAGGCTGGACCAACAGCAAAAACCGCAACTACGACTATGGCGCCATCATACTGCCACCACACAGCCGCCTGGGCGACAGAACCGGCTACTTTGGCTATGGCGTAAAAGATGAAGCTTACCTGAAAGCCTCTGTAATGAACCTGAGCGGCTACCCCGGCGACAAACCTGGTGGCAACCAGCAATGGTTTATGGCGCTTAAACCAAAATCGGTTTCGTCGAGAGTGATTACGTACGACATTGACACCATGGGCGGTCAAAGCGGCGCACCGGTATGGCTGAAGGTGGGCAACACCCGCACCTGCGTGGGCATACATACCAATGGCCACAGCACCGGCAATTCGGCTACGCGCATTGTAACGCCCGTGTTCAATAACATCAAAGCATGGAAAAACCTGGGATTATAACACGCACAAGAGGAGCAGCCGTTTATACAATGGCGCTCCTCTTTATTTTCTTTTTTTCCAATTGCAGTTCACCATCAAACTCCAACGAAATGCGCACCTCTGTAAAAGGCGTTTTGCACGATGCTGCCGGCCGGCCGGTAAAAGAAGCCGTGGTTATGATTGTTGACGGAAGCAGCGAGTTTAATGACATTGCCTCCGTTACCGACGACAGTGGTGTTTTTTACCTTTCCAACATTGCCGTGCCGGGCCGCTATGTGCTGCAGATACAGGGCAGCAACGGTGCAAAAACCACCGAAGTGCACCTGCAGAACAACGAACCTATTGAAGTGACCTGGTAATAGAGCTATTGAGTTAATTAATGAAGTAGATTGGCAAAAACGTCTGATTTTCCTTTTAATTAAACAATAATTGTGGTAGTGGTAAAACGTCTCCTTTCCCTTTTAAAATAACGAAGCATTTTATCTCCCTTTTTTCCTCTCACGTCCCGCTTTCTAAAAACGTCTCCATTTCCTTTTGCCTTTTGGTAACCGACATTGGTACCTTGATAGAACTTCCGTTGCGACGCTCCGTTGGGGCTGCAGCAAAGGCATAATCAATAACGTCTGCATTTCCTTTTAATCCTCCCGATAAATCGTATATCTAAAATCGTACATCGTAAATCTCAAACGTCTCTTTTTCCTTTTAACTTTTTCCCCACTTTTTGGTTTTCACTTTTCACATTTGACTTACCTATAAACGTCTCTTTTTCCTTTTAAAATTTTGCCGCAGATTGTTTCTATTTTTATAGCACAAACTTTTAAAAACCACCGGATGAAAAAACTGTTATTGATAGCCATGCTGGCAGGCAGCAGCCTGGCAGCCACAGCACAAAAAAAAGAAGCAAAGCCTGCCGGCCCCGACCCATCAAAAGAAGTATTGCTGGTAGATGCGGCCTGCGGACAGTGCCGTATGGATATGAAAGGCGCCGGCTGCGACCTTGCCATTCGGCTGAATGGTAAAGCCTATTTTGTAGACGGCACGCACATTGACGAGCATGGCGATGCCCACGGCGAAGACGGATTTTGCAATGCCGTACGCAAGGCACATGTGCAGGGCACTGTGGTAAACAACCGCTTTAAAGCCACTTATTTTAAGCTGGCAGATACGGCTGTAAAAAAAGAAAAAACGCCGCTGCCTTAGTGTTGGTTTTGTTTCAATGCGAATGCTGAAAAATTTTACATCAGCTTCTTTTCATACTTAAAAAAAATCCCTTCCGAAGAAGGGATTTTTTCCTGTCACCACTAACAGGATTTACACCGTGAGTCCACAAATAAAATTATTTTTCGAAGCGGATGGTAGCGCTGATGCGTGCGCGCAAGGGCTGCGTAGTAGGCTTGTTGGCCTTGCCCAGCATGCTGAACGTAACGGTGGAACCGCTAAAGAAAGGTTTGATGTTGGGGCTGTTAGATACCGTAAAAGAAGCATTGCTGGTAGAACCCGACGGAATGTTGTAGGGGCCTAACACAGCCGGCGTGCCGCCGGTAGATACTGAAAGCTTCACATAATCAAAATTAGAAAGGTTGTTGCCTGCATTATTATCCAGCAGCTGCACACCAATCTGGTTAATGTACATGGCGCCAACAATATCGGCACCAAATACGTTTTCGGTATGTTTCTTTATTACGCTGTCAAGGTTGTAACGCACGTTGGTTTGCCCCATGTTGCTCTCGGCAGTGGTGCTGCTGATAACGGGGATGGTGATCTCAAAATTCAGTGGCGATTCAAAAGGTTTGAAAAGGGCATTCTCAATTTTCTCGCAAGAGGTGATAAATAGCGCTGCACAGGCCACTGCAAAAAAGGCAAAGCGTTTTTTCATAAAGCAGTAATTGTTTTAAGGGTTTTTGAAAAAATAAAATGTTCATACATTTTTCCCACTTGTTAGGTTTTTTTTAGTTGCCCACATGGTACAGCAATGCGGAAGTTTAAAAAGAAGTAGCTGTTTTTTGTGAACCCGTAACTAACCGGAAAAAAGTTTCAGAGCAAAAGAAGTGGAAATAAAAAAAAGACCCAATACCCAGTGGTAGGTATTCTGATGCTTAGGGGAGCAGGCCCCGCTCACGGGCATAATTCATCAGCCCGATAACGCTTTTCACACCTGTTTTGCGGATGATGTTTTTGCGGTGGGTTTCTATGGTATGTTCCGATAAAAATAGTTGCCGGCTGATTTCCGCAGTGGTAAGTTCCTGCGCTATGAGCCGGATGATCTCAATTTCGCGCGGCGATAAAGGGCTTTGTTGTTCGGCATCTTGTTGCGCCCGCATGCTGCGGGCATAGTGCGGTGCAATGGATTGCTGCAGGTACTGCCTGCCCCCCATTACCTCCTCTATGGCCGTAAAAAGTTCTTCCTGCCGCACGTTCTTCAGCAGGTAGCCCAGTGCGCCGGCTTCAAATAAAGAACTGATGTAGTGCGGCTCATCGTGCATGGTCAGCACCATTACTTTTGTGAGGGGCGCTGTTTGCACCACCTGCCGGGTTAGCTCCAGCCCCGTTACTTCGCCCAGGCTGATATCGGTAAGCACCAGGTCGGGCTGCAGTTGCTGTACCTCCTTTAGCGCCGCCGCTGCTGATGAAGCCTTGCCCACCACCTGTAGGTTTGGTGCATCGCCCAGTATAGAAGCAATGCCATCCATTACAATATCATGATCGTCAACCAACAGAATTCTTATCATGCTCACTGCTGTTTAATCCGGCCCGTCCCGGTATTTTTATAATGGTGGTGGTGCCCCTGCCCGGCGTACTGTCTATACTCAATTGCCCATCATACAACTCCAGGCGGCTTTGCATATTCTTAAGCCCCATGCCATAGGTAATGGTTCCTTTTTCAAAACCTTTTCCGTCATCTTCTACCATCAGCAGCACTTCCTCTTCAAAAGCTTCCAGTTGCACCGTTACACGCGTGGCTTGCGCATGCTTTATGATGTTGGCACACAACTCCTGAAAGCAACGGTACAGGGTAAGCGACAAGAGGTCATCCTTTAGAGGAACTTCAAAATGGGTGTACAATGAAAAGCTTAGTGGCGCGCAGGCTGCATTCAGCCTCGCCACCTCCTGTTCCAGCGATCGTTGCAGGCCATAGTGCAGCAGTAATTCGGGGGTTACCTGGTGCGAGATGGAGCGCACCTCCGTTGCAGCACGGCCAATCAGCTCGTCAACAGCCAGCAGTTGCTCCTGCCCCTTTCCTAATTTTGCCAGGTGCATGGATGCTGCCGCCAGTAGCTGCCCTACGCCATCGTGCAGGTCGCCGGCTATGCGCCGCCGTTCTTTTTCCTCGGCTTCCACTACGGCTTTTGTCCGCTGCTTTTGCTCGCGCAGTTTTGTTTCGGCAAGTCGTGTGCGGTACCGGCTTTTTATTATTTTGGAAATATAAATGCCGGTGGCTACCAGCAATATCAGTCCTGCCCCCATCAATAGCAGCCATCGTTGCTGCTGGCTGTTGC
>CBDTUH010000156.1:0-7838 GCA_965363375.1 uncultured bacterium | reverse complement strand
ACAGCAACGATACAAGAGTAGCCGTACAGCAAGCGGGAAAGAAAGTACTACCGCCGGCGTATGGTACGGATTTGGGCGGCATCTTTAAAATTGGAAAGAAGGTAGTTCTTCAATCTGCTTTATGGTATTTGTGGCTTGATCAGGAATTTATTTATGTAGGCGATGAAGGAGTAGTAGAACCAGGTGGGCAAACAAGGCGTTATGGCTTTGATTTTTCAGCACGGTATGAAGTAATTAAAAACCTTTATGCTGATGTAGATGTGAGCCTTGCCAATCCAAGAGCATTAGGAGTAGAAAAAGGGGAAAGTTATTTGCCTTTAGCCCCAAGATATTCAAGTGTAGGAGGCTTAACCTATAGAAAGCAATACGGTTTCAATGGCAGCATACGTTATCGTTACATGGGCGACAGGCCAGCTAACGAAGACAACAGTGTGATTGCAGAAGGGTACTTTGTAACAGATGCAGTAATCAATTACACAAAGAAAAAATGGGAAGCAGGGATAGCTATTCAAAACCTGTTCAACACTAGGTGGAAAGAAACGCAGTTTGACACGGAAAGCAGGTTACAAAATGAACCAGAGCCCATTTCGGAAATTCATTTTACACCTGGTACACCATTCTTCGCAAGAGCAAGTTTGACCTTATTCTTTTAAACGGTTATAAAAAAAAACTACTTCGGTAGCTTTTGTTTTTATAACCATTCGGTCAGTATCTTTAAAAAGTTCCAACTGTATATATCGTTCTAAAAAAACTTTACAGAATATTTGAAATAGCTCCGATTTAAGCTGACAGTTAGGATTAACTTTTTAGTAAGGACACTTATTGTTAATTAATGAAGGTCAATTCGGAGGCCTTCTACGTACCAGTATAACTTCGCATGGAACCCATCCTCTCTGTTCGTTTTATGAATTTGATGGGTGAGGGATATCTTATTACGATCAAAGCAACTTAAGTTATTACAATTAACTGATTTCACTATTTGGAGCTATGTTCATTTCCTTGTTTTATGACTGGTGACAACTACAACTCTTGTTTATAAATCGTATCTACATAATTATTAACTTTAATAGGTGGTCAACTTTGTGTTGAAAGCTATCGCTTTGCGTTGTGTGTCTTGATCATTAAGATGTCAAAACTATCGGCTTATGCAAAAAGAAATTCATTGCGTTACTATTTTAGATGGTAGCGGTGGTCGTGGCATGTTGGATCAATTTGCCCCTGATGAAAATGGTCGTTACAAAGTACCTGTTATTGAAAGCCCGGCAAATGTTCATAACAACTGCATTCACTTAATCAAAGCCTCTCAAGAAACCTTTGATCCCCAGATCCGCCCGAAATACAATGTTGCCATCTTAGATACAGGTATCCTACCAGACCATCCGGTATTTAAAAGGTATATCAAAAACACTATCGACTTTACCGGGGAAGGTATTTCGGACAGCAACGGACATGGGTCCATGGTCACCTGGCTTTATTTGGTTAGAAGCGAAAGGGCATTAACAGAGTTGGATGTCGGGCTCTATATCTGTAAAATCCTTACTTCAGACGGAGTTGGAACGGAAGAAAACATAATAAAGGGATTAAAATGGGCCCAAAGCCAGAATGTAAGGTTCATCAACCTGAGCGCAGGCATTGATAACAGGGAATGGTTCGGGCTTCGGGCATGCGGGGGACAGTGCGATGTATGTAAAACAGCTTATGAGCTAAAGGACAAGAACATCATGCTGTTTGCTGCTGCCGGCAACGATGGCAGAACAGTGTGCCCTGCAAAAGTGGGCATTCATTTTCAGGATGCACCCGTGATCGCGGTTGGAGCTTCCGGTAGTGTGGGAGGTGAAAAGGAATCCTGGTCGGGTAAGGGAAACATGTATTCAACAGGCACCATACATATAGCTGAAACCGTGACAATAATCTAAAATTTCAAACAATCGTTATGCTTATTTATCTATCAGTCACGCTAGGCGTTATCATTAGTATTGTTCTTCCCATTTTAAGAGCCATGCTGCCAAAGGCGCAAGTAACAACCCTTTCGCGGAAGGAGAGTGCCGCAATGCGGTTTTGGAAAATAACCAAACCATATATAATCACGGGTGTGTTTTCATTGTTGGTTGCAGTTGTAATAGTTGCTTTGTTAGGAGATAACATAGATACATGGCAAAAAGCATTCTTGGCGGGTTATACAGCCGATTCAACCCTACAAAAACTAACCACGTCCTCTAAGGACTAATTGTTAGATTTTTTTTTAAAGAAAAACCTTGTGAGCTTGAAATTGGGAGCACAAAAGCTCTTTTTTCTATGACAACGGTAAAGCATTTAAATCTAGACTTCAGAATTAATATTTTCTGAAATGCTGATTTGAAGAGGTCTAGGGTTGGGTTCAAGTTCCTGCCGATCACAAACCAAAAATTAATAGCATTATAGACAAACGTTTACGAGGCTTTAACATTTTTACAATCAAGTGGTAATGTTCTTGCTACACCTTTTTACCATTTAATTTTTATCAAGGGTTAGACTTCATTCTGATCTTTTGCTTTTTAAGTTCAATTTCCATATAAACGTCTCATTTTCCTTTTAAAACTTAAAGACATACCTGCACATGTTGCTGTCATTCATGAAATGTTTTTTGATGGTACGGTTCCATTAAGTTAACCGGAGTTTTGAAGTGCTGCTTCGGTGGTGTCCATTGATGCTTATTAAAATTCGGCTTTTGCTATTGCTGCTTAGTTTAAAAGGAAAAACAGACGTTTGAAAAACAAGAAGCCTTTAATATTGGCAAAACATAACGCCCAATACTAGCCGCTAATCCTAAAGCAATTGCTTTCAACCTAAACGATGCATTAATTCAGAATTATTTATTATAATTTAGGCCTTGTTGATAATAAAAATTGCTGGGGCTTACCTTTTCGAACCCTTCATCAACACAAAAACCTAATGCGTAAACTGCTGCTTATAACCACTGCTTTTACATTTATGTATGCGAAGGCGGTCAGTCAGGCGCCGGCTACTGTGCCAGACTCTATTTTAGTACAGGCTGGAAATTATCAGGAAAGTATTAATCCTGAATCCACTTTGTACCATGGCGCCGAGCATATGGACTTCCACCCGCTAACGATAGGTATTCCTTATTTTGAAAGTATCGATTGGCTTTACGGCACCATTTATACAGGCGACCTGGTTTTCAAAAAAGTACCAATGAAGTATGACTTGGTGAAAGACCGGTTGGTTATACGTCATTACAACGGTTTTTATAAGATAGAATTGGTAAGCCAGCGTATTGATAGCTTTCATCTGGCAGGCCACTCTTTTTTACGATTGCAGTCAAACAAGCAGGCTTTGATTCCAGAAACCGGTTTTTACGAAGTCATCTATACACCACATTTAAATGTAATTATCAGAAGGGAAAACCGCATGGTGGAATTTATAGAAAACAGTGCGTTAGCCAGAAGGGTGGAATCCAGCTTTCAGTTTTGGGCCGATAAGGATGGCAAGCGTTATGCTATCCATAAACTGAAGGACCTCTTGAACCTGATGCCAGAGCACAAAAAAGACGTACAGCGTCAACTGAAAAAGAGCGGCATCCGGTACCGAACCAATAAAGTATTGGCGATTACAACTGCCGTTTCTCATTACAACCAACTCAACAACGCCAACTAACATGCGCCTTCTAATCAGTTTAATTTTTTTATTGATCGTAACCTGGACTCACGCGCAACAAACGAATCAGCAGGAAGTCAACGGCGATTTTAATCAACTGACCGTAGAGCAGTTTGTGCAAAAGTTGGAAACAGTTACACCTTTTAAGTTTTACTTTAATGTGCGGCAGTTTGATAGTATCCGTATAAATGTTTCAATAAAAAGCCTACCTATAGAAAAAGCACTTCAACTAGCTTTCCAAAGTGTGCCCGATATTTATTTTTCTATCGATCATCAAAACAATATTTTTTTAACCAGGGGAGTAAAAATACAAACCGCACTGCCTTATGCATTTTTCGAAAAAGGTAAATCGCCTGCCCGCGAGCCTGCGCCTAATGCGCCTACCATTGTACAAGCAGAGGCAGCCGCAAAATCAAAAACTGAAGCGGTTATTAGCGGAAACAAGCTGTATGATATAGGCTCCAAAACAAATAACATTACAACAGGGCAAGCTGTTATTTCAGGTGTTGTTAAAAACCAGAAAACCGGTGAGCCGGTTATTAATGCTTCTGTATTTGACGAACAACAAACCACGGGTGTGAAAACCGATCAGTACGGCTATTTTTCAATAGCATTGCCCAAAGGACGTCACGTATTGAACGTACAAGCAGTAGGCTTGGAAGATGCCAAATTGCAGGTGATGCTCTATGATGATGGCAAGCTGGACCTGGAACTAATGGAGCGCGTAGTATCGTTAAAGGAAGTAATAGTGTCCAGCCAGAAAGTAGTAAACATTAACCGCGTACAGCAAGGGGTTGAAAAGCTGAGTATTCAGGCTATTAAGCAAGTGCCAACCGTATTTGGTGAAACAGATATTTTGCGTGTGGTGCTTACACTTCCCGGTGTAAAAACGGTAGGTGAGGCCAGCACCGGATTTAATGTACGAGGCGGATCTGCCGACCAGAACCTGATTCTTTTTAATGATGCTACCATTTACAATCCCTCGCACTTTTTCGGGCTTTTTTCTGCCTTTAACCCGGAACTTGTAAAAGATATTGAATTATTTAAAAGCAGCATTCCTGCAAAGTTTGGTGGAAGGCTTTCATCAGTGCTGAACATTACCAGTCGCGAGGGCAACAAAAAGGAATTTTCCGGCACAGCGGGACTTGGCCTGCTGACCAGCCGTATCAACATTGAAGGACCTATAAAAAAAGACCAGACTTCTTTTGTATTTGGTGCACGCAGTACTTATGCCAATTGGCTCCTGAAACTTTTACCTGGCGAATATGACAACAGCAAGGCCTCCTTTTATGATGTGAACCTGGGCGTCAGCCATCAGGTAAACCCTAAAAACAATCTATACTTTACAGGTTACTTCAGCAACGACCGTTTTCAACTTAATAGCGATACGGCTTATGGATACAGTAATAAAAATGTATCTGTGAAATGGAAGCATGCCTTTTCAAATAAGCTCAATGCTGTATTAACGACTGGTGTCGACCGGTATAATTATCATATTGATAGTGATAATAACCCAGTAAATGCGTATAAGCTCGATTTCAATATCAATCAGCTGAATTTAAAATCTGATTTTAATTTTATTCTTAATTCAAAACACAGTTTTGATTTTGGTTTCAGCACCATACGTTACAGGCTCAATCCCGGCTCATTTAAACCCGTTGGGAACGAATCGCTGGTGTCGGAGGATGTTTTGCCTGCAGAACATGCTTTGGAAAGTGCACTCTATATTTCGGACCGCTACAGTATTTCAAAAAACCTTTCAATTGAAGGAGGGCTGCGTTATTCCTTGTTTAATTACCTCGGTCCGCAAACTGTAAACTTTTATGCACAGAATTTACCTAAAGAAGATGACAACCTGTTAGAAACTAAAAGTTATAAGAGAGGCAAGTTTATAAAAAACTATCATGGCCCCGAATACCGCCTGGCTGCACGTTATGCCTTTACTAATAGCTTTTCTGTAAAAGCCAGCTTTAATACACAACGGCAATACATTCATATGCTGTCAAACACTACGGCTATTGCCCCAACAGATATTTGGAAGCTGAGTGATGTTAATATTAGGCCACAGCAAGGGCAACAGGTTTCCTTGGGTTTTTATAAAAACTTCAGGTCAAACACCATCGAAACGTCAGTGGAAGTGTATTATAAAAAAATCAACAACTATCTTGACTATAAGCCAGGCGCATCGCTTGTTATGAACCATACCATTGAAACCGATGTGGTGAATACCAATGGTAAAGCATACGGCGCCGAGGTGATGATTAAAAAACAAACGGGTAAACTAAACGGTTGGGTGAGCTATACATATTCGCGTATTTTGTTAAAAATGGATGACCCTACCATTGCCGAGCCGGTCAATGGCGGACGTTTTTATCCTGCCAATTACGACAAGCCGCATGATGCCACTTTTATTGGCAACTTTAAAGTCAATCACCGGTTCAGTATATCCTTAAATGCCACTTATAGTACCGGCAGGCCGGTTACCTTACCTATTGCACGGTACTATTACGGCGGGGCACAACGGGTTTTATATTCAGAAAGGAACAAGCATCGTATTCCCGATTATTTCCGTACCGATTTATCCATGAATATTGAAGGCAACCACAAAGTGCATCAAAAAACACACAATTCCTGGAGCATTGGGTTCTACAATGTTACCGGCAGAAGAAATGCCTACTCAGTTTATTTTGTTACCGAAGGAACGGTGATCAATGGTTACAAGCTATCCATATTTGGTAGCATCATTCCATTCATTAATTATAATATCAGATTCTGATGAATAAACGTCTGTTTTTCCTTTTAACGGTTTTTGTAATGCTGGCTTTTGCAGGCTGTAAAGATCCATACGATCTGCCTCCCAGCTCTGTTGCAGACTCTTACCTGGTAGTGGAGGGATACCTCAGTGCCAACAGCCCTACTACCATTACACTATCAAGAACTTTTAAGCTGGATGATACCGCAAGGGCAAGACCGGAACTGAGGGCCAGCGTAAGTGTAGAAGCAAAAAGCGGTGTCGTTTATCCGCTTGCGGCAATTGGTAATGGTAAATATCAAATAGAGCGATTGCCAATGCAATCAGGCGAACAGTACCGGCTGCACATCCGTACGGCTGCAAACCAGGAATACTTTTCGGAGTTTATTGATTATAAACAAACGCCTGCCATTGATAGCATAACCTGGAAGCGGCTGGACAAAGGCGTACAGGTGTATGCCAATACCCACGACCCGCAAAACGATACCCGTTACTACCGTTGGGACTATGATGAAACCTGGGAATTTCACTCAGCCTTTTTGTCTAACTATGATTATGTTAACAAGCAGATTGTTCTACGCGACCAGACTGAAAATATATCTGTATGCTGGACATCAGCAATATCTACCCATATATTGCTGGGCTCTTCTGCCAAACTGCAAAACGATGTAATTGCAGAAGCGCCGCTTACATTAATCCCCAACAGATCGTGGAAGCTAAGTGTGAAATACAGCATACTGGTGCGTCAGTACGGATTAACAGAAAAAGCTTACCAGTACTGGCAAAACGTGATGAAAAATTCTGAGAAACTCGGTTCCATATTTGATCCGCAGCCAACAGAGATAAAAGGGAATCTCTACTCGGCAACTAATGCAAACGAGGTAGTGATCGGTTTCATCAGTGCCGGCACGGTTGAAGAAAAGCGTCTTTTTATAGCCGGCTACCAAGTGCCTTTTTGGGGTTATGGTTATGATTGTACAGAAGAAATTGTAGTTGATAATAAGGATAGCCTGGAGAATTTATTTGGCCAGGGTAACTTTGAGCCCATAAATGAAGCCGTAACGGCTACAGGTGCTTTAGGCTACTCTTATTCCAGAACTGACTGTGTTGATTGCCGCCTGTTAGGTATTAATGTACGACCACCATTCTGGCAGTAAACATATGAATATGCAATACACTGCTTTTAAAACGTCTCTTTTTCCTTTTGATATTGAACATGCAAAATAACACCGTAAGCCATCAAAGTTTTTATCCATTAAATGCCGGCAAATTGCTCCTAACTTTTTTACTGGCCAGCCAGGTAACTTTTGCGCAGCAATCAATGGTAAACACATCAGACCGAAATTGGACCTCGCCGTCTGAACAAGCATTGCAGGAAAAACTGTTTATACATACAGATAAAAATTATTACCTGGCGGGTGAAGTTCTGTGG
>CBDTUH010000155.1:0-7840 GCA_965363375.1 uncultured bacterium | reverse complement strand
GCGCATCTATCTGCAAAATGCCAAACTCGCCTTGTTTTTCTGCAATTGCTTTATAAAAGCCAAGCGGTGTGCTATGGTCACCACCTAAAAGGGCTACCAGTTTGCCACCTTCCAGCAGTTCTTTTGTTTGCTGGTATACCCAGTTGTTCAGAAAGTGACCGCCTTCATTTACTTCCTTCAGCGCTTTGCACATAAACTTATTGTTCTCTATGGCATCGCCTTTTGAGATATAATCAATGTACAATTCGGCTTCTTTGCGCAGGTAATCGCTTTTAAAAAGTATTTTGGAGTCGGTGTCTTTCAGAAAAAAACCTTCTTTCCAGCCATCGGGCACATCGGGGTCAAAAAGATCCACCTGCAGGCTCGCTTTCATGATTTGCTCTGCCGCACGTGCAGTACCGGAGCCAAAACTTACCGTTACCTCCCAGGGAACCGGCAAAATAACGACGCGGGCCTCGTCTTCTGAAAAGGGAAGCCCAAAGATGTTGTTGTTAGGATTTCCGGCACTGTTGGGGTCAAATTGCGATAAATCTGCCATTGGGTAAAGTATTTGTAAAGCGGTGCAAGTTAAACCCCTTTCCACTGCCAGCAAAATCGGCAATGGTCGCTTCCTTATTGTTTTGTGAAAATGATTTGTTAATAGATAAAATCAATGGCCATAAATGGCTCCGTGCGCCAAATTGCTCTACCTTTGCGTAGGCATTTAAAACGATTATGAAAAAATTTCACATTGTACTGCTTATCCTCGCCGTTGCGGCTATCACCGGTATGTCTTTTTTTGTGAAAGACCTGACCACTTACGAAACCTTTGCTTCAGCCGGCAAAAAAGAAGACAAGTTTGTGGTGGTAAAAGTGCAGCTTGATAAAGCAACACCTGTTGAATACGACCTGGTAAAAGATCCCAACTATACGGTTTTTTATGCTTTTGACCAGGATGGCAAACGCAGCAAAGTGGTATACCGCAATGCCAAACCAACTGATATTGAACGCAGCGAAGGTATTGACCTGAATGGCTATATGCGTGATGGTTATTTTGAATGTACCAAACTGCAGATGAAATGCCCATCCAAGTATAAAGACGATATGAAGGCCGCTGAAAAAAACCTGTCCACTAACCAATCCTACGACAAAAAATACTAACGCCTGATGGACTTTATTGGTGAGAATCTATTGCCCGGTAAACTGGGTCACTTCTTTATTTTGCTTTCTCTGGTAGCTTCGATTGCGGCTTCCATTTCTTATTTTTTAAGTGTACAAAACAAGGACTGTGCTCAGAAGCGGCAATGGAAAAGGCTCGCCCGCATTTTCTTTTTTGCTGAAGTAATTTCTGTATTTTCCATCATCGGTCTTGTTCTGACCCTTATTTACAACCACAATTTTGCTTATAAATACGTTTGGCAGCACAGCAGTCTGTCGCTTGAGCCAAAATACCTGCTAAGTAGCTTTTGGGAAGGACAGGAAGGTTCTTTCCTGCTGTGGAGCTTCTGGCATTGTGTACTTGGATTGGTGGTTATAGCCCGGGAAAAAGTATGGGAAGCTCCTGTAATGGCGGTTATTTCTTTCGTACAGGCATTCCTTGCTACTATGTTGGTAGGCTTTACTGTGTTTGGTGCAAAAGTTGGTTCTAACCCATTTGTGCTGCTGCGCAACGAGTTTGACCTGAAAGCACAAATACCTGTTTTGAACGACCCGGAAAATTACCGTAATTACTTAAGCTTTATCACCGATGGCAACGACCTGAACCCGCTGCTGCAAAACTACTGGATGGTGATTCACCCGCCGGTGCTGTTTCTTGGTTTTGCCGCTACAGTGGTTCCTTTTGCATTTGCCATTGCAGGTTTATGGACACGCGATTTTAAAGGTTGGGTCAACAGGGCGCTGCCCTGGGCGCTGTTTGGAGCTGCAGCTTTAGGCTTGGGTATTATGATGGGTGCTGCCTGGGCTTATGAATCTTTAAACTTTGGCGGCTACTGGGCGTGGGATCCTGTAGAGAACGCATCGTTGGTTCCCTGGCTAATACTGGTGGCCGGTATTCATACACTGCTGATATTTAAGCACACAGGCTACTCCCTGCATTCCACTTATACCTTTTTGATTCTTTCTTTTATTTTTGTTTTATACTCCACGTTCCTCACCCGCAGCGGTATACTGGGTGACACCTCAGTTCATGCTTTTACGGACCTGGGCATGAACGGGCAGATTTTTATGCTGATGTACAGCTTTATCTGGATGCCTGTAGTGGCTTCCGGAAAAAACCTGCGTAACCGGCTTTTGTATACCGGCCTAGCCATTGCCTTGGCTATAATTTCCTATTTCCTGCCGGTAATTGCGTTTGCTTCCATTTTCCTGGCTATTGTTCTTTGGCAGGTGGCTCAAAACAAAAACGTACCGCAGACCATTAAAAAGGAAGAAGAGACGTCTTCACGCGAGTTTTGGATGTTTGTAGGTTCGCTGGTTGTTTTTCTTTCGGCTGCGCTCATCATCGGTATGACCTCCATACCGGTGTTCAATAAATTCGTGAGCCTGATAACCGGTGACGATAAGCTGATGGAACCATTGGCTATGGGAGAAGATTCGGCTTTTGCCTATAACCGCATACAGATATTTGTGGCAGTTGTGTTGGGCCTGCTGACCGCTGTAACGCAATATTTAAAGTATAAGAATACGGCCAACAGCTTTTTCCTGAAAAAGATTTTATGGCCCACTATAGCCTCAGTGGTTATTGCTTCTCTCATTCTTGCTTTTGGCGATATTAATTACCGCGAAAATGGTCTTGGCTACCTAGGTGCTATCTGGCTGGCTATTGCTGCCAGCGTGTATGCCATTATTGCCAACGGTGCCTACATTTGGATCGGGTTAAAAGGAAAATTAAAGGTTTCCGGTGGTTCTATTTCGCACCTGGGTTTTGGTATGATGCTGCTGGGCATCCTCATCTCTTCTTCTAAAAAAGAAGTGCTTTCTTACAACACCAGCGGCATATTTGTACCAATGGGAGAGGGCAGTAAAGAAAAGCCGGGTGAAAACTTGACACTGGTACGTGGCCTACGAACAGACATGGGTTCTTACTGGGTTACTTACGAAAAGGATTCTACTCATCCGAAAAAGCCGCTATGGTACTACAGCCTGAAGTTTGAAGATAAAGCCAATGGAAATGACTTTACGCTTCGCCCCAATGCGTTTATCAATTACAAGGGTAATGAAGGCCTGATGGCCAACCCCGATGCCAAGCATTACTGGGATCATGATGTGTTTACCTATATTACATCGTTGCCCGATCCTACAAAGGAAATTAAAGACACGGCACAATTCAAGCCTATTGAAGTGGCAATTGGTGACACTGTTTTTTATTCTAAAGGTTTTGCCGTGCTGGAAAAAGTAAAATCGCACAAGGACATTCCGAATGCACAAATGACAGAAAAAGACAGCGCCTCCGTGGCTACTTTGAAGGTTTACGCCAAAACAGAATCTATCTATACCATGCAGCCCATCCTCATCAATAAGGGTGGCGTCACATATACACAGCCCGATTCGGTTACAGCAGAAAGCTTGATTATACAATTGCAGAAAGTGGAAGGCAACAAAGCCGAACTAGGCATTAAGGAAACAGATGCCATTATGCAGTATGTAACCTTAAAAGCCCTGAAGTTTCCTTTTATCAACTTGCTGTGGCTGGGAACCATCATTATGATTATAGGTATTATTATGAGTATGGTGGTCAGGGTGCAAAAAAACAGGGCTTCGCTGCGTAAAATTTAAGTTTTTATAAACAGCAAAAAGTTTAGATTGGTTGTCTCTTTTGGGGGACAACCTTTTTTTGTATTTTACTTTTATGAAGCAGTTGCCGCTTTTCCTTTTCGTGGTTTTGATGCTGTTTGTGGCGCAGAAAAGCGATGCACAAACCAGCCTCTCTTTTAAGCCGCAATGGGGTCCTAATGATACCATTACCGTTACAGGCATTTTTTATGGTGGGGAGCTGATGCCATATAAAGAGCTGCAAATGGTGTATGTTTCTAACCTTCCGCCCGAAGAAATGGCAAAGGCCATTGCCAAATACAACAGGCTGCGCAATGCTGTTTATGTTACTTATCCATATGCCCGCACGGCGGGGCATACCATCAACGACGTCAATTTTAAGTTGGAAGGCATTAAATCAAAAGGCGAGCGGAAAAAATACATCAAGTCAAGAGAAAAAGAACTGAAAGACCAGTTTTCGGAACCGCTTTCCAACCTGTCGGTTTACCAGGGTAAAGTGCTGATGAAACTGATCAACCGGCAAACCAATAACAATTGTTACGAGCTGATAAAAGAATACCGCGGCGGCATGAATGCCCGTCTTTACCAGACGGTAGCTTTCTTTTTTGGCAGCAGCCTGAAGCAGGATTATGATATTGTACACGATGCCACCGACCGGCAGATAGAAACCATTGTACGCGAAATTGATGGTGCCTGGTATGCGAATCCCTACAAGCCGGGCGTGCGATAAGCTTCTACTGCGCTTCTAATCAATACGTTGCTAACCCCTTTCTGATTTTTATCAGTTTCTTGTGCTTTGTTTGATGTTATTTTGCACTCATGAAACTGGATATATTGGCGATTGGCGTTCATCCCGATGACGTAGAATTAGGCTGTTCCGGAACTTTGATAAAAGAAATAAAGCAAGGCAAAAAAGTAGGAATCGTAGACCTGACACAAGGCGAGCTGGGAACCAGAGGCACTATTGAAACCCGCTACCAGGAAGCCGCAGATGCTGCAAAAATAATGGGTATACATGCCCGCGAAAACCTGAAGATGCGTGATGGCTTTTTTAAAAATGATGAAGCACACCAGATGCAGGTTATACAGGTTTTGCGCAAATACCGTCCCGAAATTGTAATTGGCAACATACTGGAAGACCGGCATCCCGACCACGGCCGCGCCGGGCAGCTGGTATATGATGCCTGCTTTTTATCGGGCCTGCGACAGGTAAAAACCAACGATGAAGAAGGTAACGAACAGGAAAAATGGCGTCCCAAATACTTACTCCACTACATACAGGACCGCTTTTATGAACCTGACTTTGTTGTTGATATTTCAGACGTATTTGAGCAACGCATGGAAGCAATAAAGGCTTATAAAACACAGTTTCACGATCCGCAGAGCAATGAACCGGCCACCTATATTTCCAACCCCGATTTTCTGGAGGCCATTGTCTCAAGAGCGCGATTGCTGGGCAAAAGAATTGGTGTGCAATTTGCGGAAGGTTTCTTAACAAAAAAGAACATCGGCATTTCCAGTCTGGACGCATTGGTGTTACAGGAAACCTAAGCACAACCATCTATCACCACCACATTTAAAAAAAACAAGGATAAATACGCATCGAATGGCAACACCTAAATTCTCATCATCAGCGCAATCGTTTCACGGAGAACTGAAAAAGCGCATCAACAACTATTTTAACGAAGAAGGCAAATCGGTAACAGGCGGTGTTAAGATTGTAACAAAGGCTATTATTTTATTTACTCTTTTTATTGGCCTTTATGTGCATCTGGTGTTTTTTACCCCCGGCACTTTTTGGGCACTGCTGGAGTGTGTGCTGTTGGGCTTTGTGGTAGCATCAATCGGCTTCAACATTATGCACGATGGCGGCCACGGCTCTTTCAGCAAAAAGAAATGGGTGAACAACCTGGCAGCTATATCGCTTAACATTCTGGGCGGCAGCCACTTTATGTGGAACATGAAACACAATGTAATTCACCATGCTTACACAAATATTGATGGGGTGGATGATGATATCGACATTAAGCCCTGGATGCGGATGAGCACCACGCAGCCCAAGTACGCCATGCACCGTTACCAGCACATCTACTTCTGGTTTCTGTATGCGCTGTTGTACATTTTCTGGATTTTTGTGATGGACTACCAGAAATACTTTACCCGTAAAATTGGTAACATGCCGCTGAAGAAGATGAGCTTTGGCGACCATTTCGTTTTCTGGAGTTTTAAGGTATTGCACCTGTTCCTGTTTATATTTTTACCTATTTACATGCTGGGCTTTACGCCCTGGCTGATAGGCTTTTTGACTTTTTCGATCGTTACAGGACTGGTTATTTCCATTGTGTTTCAGCTGGCACATACCGTAGAGCATACGCATTTTCCCATGCCTGATGAAGTAACAGGAAAACTGGAAGATGAGTGGGCGGTGCATCAACTGAAAACCACCGCCAACTTTGCGCCTAACAATAAACTGATCAGCTGGTTTGTAGGCGGTCTCAACTACCAGGTAGAGCATCACCTGTTTCCCAAAATTTCGCACATACATTACCCGGAGATTCGACGCATCATCAAAAAAACCTGTGAAGAATTTGATGTGCCTTATATCGAATATCCCAAAATGCGCTATGCCATTGCATCGCACGTTAATTTCCTGAAAGAAATGGGTAGGGCATAAGCCAAAAGGAAAAAAAGACGTTTTTATAAAAGCCGGTTGCCTAGCAGCCGGCTTTTTCTTTTATATATCTGGCATTGCCGGTCTTTGATGTTTCTGACAACTGAATGCGTGTGACTTCCCTTCTGGCCTGATCTTTTTAATTGAAAAGGAAAAAGGTTCGTTTATCCGGAAAGGATGAGCTAAGGATTTAACGGAATAAATTTTGATGTTTAAACATTGATTAGTATCTTTATCCAACAAAAAAACTAAAAGACATGGCAACAACCTGGAAGATTGATCCGTCACACAGCGAAGTACAATTTAAGGTAAAGCACCTGATGATTACTACCGTAACGGGTTATTTTAAAACATTTGATCTGGAAGTAGAAACCGAAAAAGAAGATGATTTTACAACCGCTACACGCATTGAGTTCACAGCCGACGTTAATTCGATAGACACCAACAACGACCAGCGCGATACGCACCTGAAATCAGACGACTTTTTCAATGCCGAAAAATATAGCCAGCTAAAATTTGTAGGTAAAAAATACGAGCAAACAGCCAATGGCGCACAGCTGCATGGCGATCTTACTATTCGCAACACCACAAAGCCGGTAACCGTGCAGGTTGATTTTGGAGGAATTGTAGTAGACCCTTACGGACAAACAAAAGCAGGCTTTACCGTAGAAGGTAAAATCAGCCGCAAAGAGTTTGGCCTTATGTGGAATGCCGTTACCGAAGCCGGCAGTGTGGTAGTAAGCGACGATATTCGACTGCATTCCGAAATACAGCTTGTGAAGCAATAAATCATTATAGAAAAGCCGGCCGATGTGCCGGTTTTTTAATGCTATTGAATTTAATGCTAATGTGTGCTTTAAAAGGAAAAACAGACGTTTTTTAATTAACAAATTTGCTGTTGAATAATAGCTGCCGAAGCACCAAAAAGCCCTATCTTTGCACCGTTAATTTTGAGTTTTGCATTTAGTAAGTGAACAATTATTCTGCTAAGTATTTCTGCTGTATTAGTTAGTCGTTACTCTTGCCTCTCAAGTTTTTTAAAAAACCATTTTATTCAAGGAAAGAAAGCATGAACATTTATGTTTCCAACTTAAGCTTCAACGTACAGGATGAAGACTTAAGAGAATTTTTTACAGAGTATGGCGAAGTATCTTCTGCCAAAGTAATCACTGACAAATTCACTGGCAAATCTCGCGGATTTGGCTTTGTGGAAATGCCCGACAACGAAGCTGCCCAGAAAGCGATTTCTGAACTGGACAACGGCATCGTGGAAGGCCGCACCATTAAAGTAATGGAAGCGAAGCCCAAAGAAGATCGCCCGGCACGCACTGGTGGCGGCGGCGGTTTCCAGCGCAATGGCGGCGGTGGTTTTAAAAGCAGATTCTAAAATATTGCTTTTGTGAGTTACAAGGCCCC
>CBDTUH010000154.1:0-7903 GCA_965363375.1 uncultured bacterium | reverse complement strand
TGGCATCTAAAAAAGAAAAAGCTGTGATTACCGATAATGAGGGTAACTACACCTTTACTGACCTGGAAGCCGGCCACTACAAATTTGTGTTTGTAAAAAGCGGTTACAAGAAAGTAATAAAAGAAAAAATTTATATTCGTCAGGACGAAGCTTTCCAAATAGATGTGGCCCTGACGCCGCACACTACCTACGACTTTTTGCCCGGACCGTTTTCTTTTTCCGAATATTGATAAACCAAAATTTTATATATACCAGGGAAGCTGCAACGCTTCCTTTTTTTGTGCTGTATAAAAACGTCTCTTTTTCCTTTTAGTTTCTATCCGGTGCCTTGCACCTCCAGGTCGGGGTAGGAGTGCCACTCGCCATTGCTGTCGGTAATAACCAGTATTTCCTGCGGGCCTCTTTTTTCAAAAAGCAGTTCCTTATCGGCAAACGTAATCACCAGCCCTTTTTCGGTTTCGGTTACGTCTTTTACTTTATGGTTGATGAGGCTGCAAAGCTGGTTTTTATAATCGGGGTGGTTGGGGGTAAGATCGGCGGCGGCGCCCAGCATGATGGGGCTTTGGTGGCAGGTAAGCGTGGCATTGTTCAACTCTAACTGCAGGTAGCCGTGCAGAAAGATAATGGCCTTAACAGTGCCGTTCAGTAAAAAATATAAATGCTCCATCCGGTCAGGGGTCATAGCCGTGCAACTGTTGCAGCAAGGTAAAACTTATATAATAGTTTTTAAAAGGAAAAACAGACGTTTGGAATAATGAACAAGGAACAAAAAACCGGTGAATAAAGAAGTAAGGAGAAAAAGTTCAATGCCCAACGCTCAATAATCAATACTCAAGTAAAAGGGAAAACAGACGTTTTAAAAGGTCGTCAGACATCAGTCTTCAGTCCTCAGTAAACAGCCATTGGAATTTAAAAGGAAAAAGAGACGTTTTGATGCAGATGCCGAAACGAGTTCGGCATGACAGGCCACGGTGGTTGCTATAGAGCTTGCGGCAGGAAAGGAGCGCTATACACCACATCCCAGGCCTGCCCGTTATGCCTTAAAAGGCTGATGCTTTCTGCTGTAAAATTTTGCTGAAAGGTTTTATTTTCCAGCTGCGGCCAGGTTTCGGCAAAAGCACTTTTGCGCAGGTCGCGCGTGGCAAGGGTGATGTGCGGGTGAAAAGGGCGATTGTCAACTTTAGCGCCGTATTGCAAGCGTGTTTTAAAAAAAGTGTCGGTTTCCTTTTTCAATCTTTTTAAAGACTCGCTCAGCACCGGCTCAATAAAAATGGTGCGTGGCTTAAAGCAGTTGAAATTGTTGGTACTTACCTCAAATGGTCTAAATTGGCTACTCAACATTTCTATATCCTGCTGCAGGCCCATTTCCAGTACTTCGTCCATCCAAAAGGGTGGAATCAATGTAATGTGCCGGCGATTTCAGCCCTACTTTGCAGCCCCAGCCTTCCTGCATCCATTTTTTCAGTTTCAGTATTTCTGCATTCAAAGCAGGCGGCAGCACCAGGGCTATAAAATACATTTTCATATAAAAAGAAAACCGTTCTGCTTATAAGAGAACGGTTTTTTGAAGGTACGATTTATGGCAAAAGTTTACTGCTTATGGATGTTGAAATCATCATCGGTTTTTTTGATGGTGGTGTTTTTATGCTTCTGCAAAAAATCGCGGTGCCTGTTATATAAGTCAGCGCTTTGTTCCTTACCGTTGATGAGGAGCTTGGTTTCTTTTATTTCTATCTGGTAGCTTTCTTTTTTATTGATAAGGCCTTCTTTTTCCAGGTCGTCTATAAATTTTTTAAAAGCCTGCATTTCTGCTTTTGCTTTTTCCATGTCTTCTTTTGCCTGCTGCATGGATCTTTCAATTTCAGGCTGCAAATTTTTCAGTTGCTCTTCTATTTTTTTGGTATCAATTTCTTTTACGCGGGCTACTTCGGCCTTAATTTTTTCCATATCTATTTTAGCCAGCGAGGCCTGCAGTTCTGCTTTTATTCTTTCCATATCTGCCGCTTTTAATTCCTTCAATCCTTCTTCCACATCGGCCTTAATTTTTTGCTTGTCAATTTCTTTCAATTGTTTTTCCAGGTCGGCCTGCATCTTCACCATATCCACTTCCATTTTTTGCATGGCTTCTTTCAACTCTTTATCTATTTTGCTGAAATCAATTTCCTGCATCGATCTTTTCACTTCTGCTTCAGCCTTCTCAATTTGGATTAGTACATCGTCAATGTCTTTTATTTTTTTAGCAGGAACAGTATCTTTTCCTTTGCCGGACTGTGCAGCTGCCTGCGGCGTGGTGTAGGCTACCAGCACAACAACAAATAGGGTTGAGGCCAGCAGGCCGATGCTTTTTAAGATAGTCTTAGTTTGCATTTGGTTTATTTTTTTATGACGAAATGTTTCGTATCAAATATACGACAATATTCGTACATCAAAAGCTTATTTCATTGTTTTGAAATTTTTAACAGACATGCATTCTTAGCAGCAGGGTGTTGTTTTCTTTATCCAATTCATCTTTTTTATTCTTCTTTACTTTGCAGTTATGGCTAAAAAAGGTTTAGCATGGTTGCGGCTAAAAGGACGCCAGTTGGTTCAGCTGCTTTCGAACGATAAGATCAAAGCAAACATACTGGTGGCTGTACCTTTTTGGGCCGCATCGCTTATTACCGGTTTGGTAGCAGTGGGGTATGCCTGGCTTTTTAGTTATATGGAGCACCTGGCCACGTATATTTTTAACTGGAAAGAATGGAGCATCTTTTTAATTGCACCCCTTTGTATGCTGGTAGCCTGGTGGCTGGTGCAAAAATGGGCTCCCAATGCCCGTGGCAGCGGCATTCCGCAAGTAATGGCCGCTATAGAGCTGGCAACACCGCGCCACAATGCCAAGGTAGACCTGTTGTTAAGCTTTCGCATTATCGTTGTTAAAATAGCTTCCAGCCTGATGATGGTGCTGGGTGGAGCTGCCATTGGGCGCGAAGGCCCTACCATACAAATAGCCGGCTCTGTTTTCAGGATCATTAATAACAAAATACCTGGCCATTGGCCCAAATTTGCAAAACGCAGTTTTGTAATGACAGGAGCCGCCGCAGGCCTGGCTGCCGCATTCAATACCCCGCTGGGCGGTGTTGTTTTTGCCATGGAAGAACTGGCGCGTGTGCATGTAAAGTTTTTTCGCACCGCCTTGTTTTCGGCTGTTATCATTGCGGGCTTAACTGCACAAGGTATACTAGGGCCTTACCTGTACCTGGGCTATCCCGATGTTAGTCATTTAAAGTTTACGGCTTTTTTCTCCGTTATTGCCATTGCTATATTAGCAGGGCTCGGCGGCAGCCTAATGAGTAAGCTGATATTGCGACTGATGCGCTGGCGTGCTTCTTTAAAAAAGGGGCTTCCAACTATTATGTTTATAGTGGTAGCCGCATTGCTGATAGCTTCCACTGCCTATTTCATCAACAGTAATGTGTTGGGGTCTGGCAAAGACCTGATGACGCATGTGCTGTACACAAAAGATAAAGGCGTGAGCTGGCATACGGCCCTGGTGCGTGTGCTGGGCATAGTGGTGTCTTTCAGTACCGGCGCTGCGGGCGGCGTGTTTGCGCCTTCGCTTGCTGCCGGAGCTGCGTTGGGTGCTTACTTTGTAAACCTGCTTGATTTGGCAGGCTCTAATGCCAATATTATCATCTTAAGTGGAATGGTAGGCTTTTTAACAGGCGTAACCCGCACGCCTTTTACTTCTGCTATACTGGTGCTGGAAATGACCGACCGGCATAGTGTTATATTTCATATTATGCTGGCAGCACTGGTGGCCAACATGGTTGCATTGTTAATTGACCGTCAGTCGTTTTATGACCACTTAAAAAAGCAATACCTGAGGGAGGTTTTTTTGGAAGAGAAAATAAAGCCGCCTGCTAAAAACAACGATGCGGAAGAATCTGAAAAGCGAAATGGAAACCATTAATACAGTTTAAAAAAACGTCTCTTTTTCCTTTTGAAATGTTTAAAAGAAAGAAGGAAATGTTTGCTATTAAAAACGTCTGATTTTCTTTTTAACCCATCAACTTTTCAACCGGTCCAATTACCTGCTCATCTTAAAACGTCTGTTTTTCCTTTTAATGCAAAAAGTCCTGCCGGCTGGGCAGGACTTTTTTTTATTTTTTAAAACCTTTGTTTTTGCTTTTTAACGGGCAATCCATTTCATCATTTCTTTCCACGATGGTTTTTTGCCATACAGCAAAATGCCGGTGCGGTATACTTTGGCGCTTAACCAGGTGGTGGCCAAAAAGCCGGCAATCAGTAAAATCATGCTTAGCCCCAGCTCCCAGTAAGGTACCGTATCGGGCACGCCAAACGGTATGCGCGACATCATTACCACCGGCGATGTAAAAGGTATGATGCTGGCCCATGTGGCCAATGAGCTGCTGGGATCGTTAATAGAATTGATCATGATGATGATGGCCAGAATGATAGGCAGCATGATAGGGAAAGTAAGGCTTTGTGCATCGTTGGCATCTTCGTTTACAGCGGAGCCAACAGCGGCAAACAGCGCTGCATAAAACAGGTAACCACCAAAAAAGTAAAATAAGAAGGCGCCTATTACCAGCGGCCAGTTGATGTTGGAGAGCATCAGTTGTGCATTGGCCAGTGTTTTTACAGATTCTGATGTTTGTGCGGACTGGCCCGGCATTCCACTTTGTGCATCCTGCATTTGCTGCGCTACATCGGGTGGAATTAATGACGTAGCAACTGTGCTTATCACGCCAATTAAAATTATCCAGATCAGAAACTGTGTTAAACCCACAGCGCCGATGCCAAATATTTTTCCCAGCATTAATTGAAACGGTTTCACCGATGAAATAACCACTTCTGCAATGCGGTTGGTTTTTTCTTCCATTACGCCGCGCATCACCATGGTGCCGTATACGATCATCATTATGTAAATTAAAAATGCCGTTACATAACCCAAGCTGCTGGCTACATTGAAGTTGCTTTTTTTAATGCCGCCATCTTCGCCGCGCTTGTTGGTTTCCAGCGCTACTGCACCGGCGCGGTTTTTAATGGAATCGATCCGCCGCGGGTCTACCTTCAGCTCCTGGCTGATCATGTTGTTCTCCAGTGCCTGGCTGATGTCGTCTTCGATACGGTTGTTAGCAATGGAGCTAAGGCTTTTTTCGGTGATCAGTTTAAAATTGGGCGTGCTGTTGTTGCCGGTGCTGGGGGCCAGCAAAATAGCAGAATAACCTTTCTCTACAAAGTTGCTGGTATCTACCCCTTGTGTAAAGTCGTAGGTAACAGATTTGCTGCTTTCGAGGTTTGATTTTAAAATGCCCTGGCTATCGACAACCGCCACTTTTTCCTGGCGCACGTTTTTCACCGTAATCAAAACCACTACGGCAATAATGGCTACAAAGCCTAGCGGCGTTAGTATGGTAGAAAGTATAAATGTTTTATTGCGTACACGCGTCAGGTATTCGCGTTTAATAACTAACCAGATTTTGTTCATAGAAGTTCAGTTAAGCAGTTACTTGTTGAAACTGGCGGGCAGCAGGCGTGCCTTCTACCAGTTGAATAAATATTTCGTTGAGCGAGGGCAGCAGTTCGTTGTAGGCCACAATTTCGACACCCTGTTGTAAAAAATGCTGCAACACACCGTTGCTGCTGTAGCCGTCATTTATTTTTACAATAAAGGTATGGTCGTCGGTTTGCTTCACCACTTCAAAAGCGGGAGAGAAGCTTTGGGGCGGCGCTGTTTCAAAAGCAATTTTAAACAGGTGTTTTTTAAACTGCTGCTTTACATCTTTTACTGTTCCGTCCAGTATTTTTTTGCCTTTATCTACCAGCACAATGTGGTTGCATATTTCCTCTACCTGCTCCATACGGTGGGTGCTGAAGATGATGGTAGCACCTCCTTTGGCGAGGTTAAAAATTTCATCTTTAATTACGTTTGCATTTACGGGGTCGAGGCCGCTGAATGGTTCATCCAGGATGATCAGTTTTGGATTGTGTAATACCGTCGTTACAAACTGCAGTTTTTGCGACATACCTTTCGACAGGTCTTCCACTTTTTTGTTCCACCAGGTTTCCATCTCCAGCTTGCGAAACCAAGTTTTAATGCCGGCCATAGCTTCATCCTTGCTCAGCCCTTTCAGTTGTGCCAGGTAAAGCGCCTGCTCGCCGATCTTCATTTTTTTATACAGGCCGCGCTCTTCGGGCATGTAGCCAATGTAGGCAATATCTTTTTCGGGGTCAAAGCGTTTGCCTTTAAAGATCACTTCGCCCTCGTCAGGGTAAAAAATGCCGGTGATCATACGCAGCAGCGTGGTTTTGCCGGCGCCGTTAGGGCCTAGCAGTCCAAAAATGCTGCCTTCTTCAATGGTAAAGGAAACGTCGTCTACCGCTTTTTGGGTAGCGTAATACTTTTTAAGATTGCGCAGTTCTAATATCGCCATGTGTAGCTTGTTTTGGATGTAATGGGAGACTTATAAATATAAGTGCACGTTCAAAGTAATGATTTAAGATTTTAAATCCCTATTAAAAAAAAGGTTTTTTGTTGAGCGGTAAAAAAGATTTATAAATAAAACCTGTTAATTACCTGCTTTTTGCTTTTGTGTAAGGTCATAGTGTAAAGCGGAATCAGCTGTAAAGTTGCAGATAGGATACCAAAAGGAAAATTAATCATTTTTTTAAAACGTCTGTTTTTCCTTTTGACTACAGAGCTACCATTTCGGCAATTTTTGTTGCAATTCGCTCACCATCCATGGCCGCACTTACAATGCCGCCCGCATAGCCGGCACCTTCGGCGCAAGGGTATAAGCCTGCTACCTGCGGGTGCTGCAGTGTTTCCGCATCGCGCGGTATGCGTACCGGAGATGAGGTGCGGCTTTCGGTAGCCACTACCACTGCTTCGTTGGAGTAGTAGCCTTTCAGCTTTTTGCCAAACTCTTTAAAAGCGGACTGTAAGTTTTTGTATACAAAGGGGGGCAGCACATAACGCAGGTCGGCAGCATGAATACCTGGTAGATAGCTGCAATGGGGTAAAGTAGCGGAAGTGATGTTCTTGGTAAAATCAACCAGGCGCTGCGCGGGTGCTACTAGTTTGCCGCCGCCGGCTGTAAAGGCTTTTTGCTCAACCGACTGCTGAAAGTGCATGCCGGCCAGCGGGCCCCATTTAGCAAAAGGCTGCATGTCTGCTTCCTCTACGCTTACTACAATACCGCTGTTGGCGTACGGGTTATTACGTTTGGAGGGCGACCAGCCATTCACCACCACTTCGCCGGGTGCCGTTGCTGCTGGCGCAATAATACCACCGGGGCACATACAAAAAGAAAAAACGCCTTTGCCTTCTACCTGTTGCACCAGGCTGTAGGCGGCAGGCGGTAAATAGTCGCTGCGCACATCGCAATGGTATTGGGCAGAATCTATCAGAGCCTGTGGATGTTCTACACGTACACCCAGCGCAAAAGGCTTGGCTTCTATTTTTATTTTTTTATCATGCAGCAGCTGAAAAATATCGCGTGCCGAGTGTCCTGTTGCCAGTATAACAGCTTTTGCATGAAAGGTATCACCATCAGCCGTTTTTATACCTTTGATTTCGCCCTTATCAATAATAAAATCGGTTACTTTTTTTTGAAATAAAACCTGTCCGCCGCTTTCTTCTATTGCCTCGCGAATGGAAGTGATGATATGGGGCAGTTTGTTGGTGCCTATATGCGGATGCGCTTCGTATAAAATTTTATCATCGGCACCATACTGTACAAAAATGTTTAATATACGCTGCACATCACCCCGCTTGCTGCTGCGGGTGTACAGTTTGCCATCGCTGTAGGTGCCGGCGCCGCCTTCGCCAAAGCAGTAGTTGCTGTCCTCATTTACCACGCCTTCTTTATTCAGGGCTGCAAGGTCTCTGCGGCGG
>CBDTUH010000153.1:0-7918 GCA_965363375.1 uncultured bacterium | reverse complement strand
ACCGTTGTGTAAAGGCACATGCTTGGTAAGTCCAACTAGTTTCAAATCGAAAACCGGCTCTTTGCCATTTGCTTCAAGAAAGTCATTGACGCCTGTAAATAGGATACGTGGGTCTGCAATACCCGCCGATACAGCTTCGTGAGGTACAAGTAAGGCTACAATCATCATAAAACTAGTTATGTAAGTTCTAAGATAATGATATAAACCATAAAGTCGCAAACAACCCCTAAGAGGTCTTTATCACACCCGTTCAATGCGTGCAGACCTCAGTACGTTTGTATTGTCAAAGCAACATAGTTCTTCACAATTAAAATTGCAATCATGAAACAGACAAAAATTCTCTACTGGACAACAACCTTTATCATCTTTCTTTTCGAAGGCGTGGTGCCTGCATTAACATCGCAAACAGAATTGGCAAGAGAAGGTATCAGATATTTAGGTTATCCTGCCTACTTTGGCTCTTTGCTCATCATCTTCAAAATATTAGGTGTACTAGCATTGGTGATACCGCAGGTGCCAAAACAGGCGAAAGAATGGGCATATGCAGGATTTACATTCAACTTTATTGCAGCATCAGTGTCGCATGCTGTTATTGACGGTGCTAATTTTCAAACTTTTTTCCCGCTCATTTTCCTGGTACTGCTTGCAATTTCCTATATCACTTATCATAGAAGAATAAGTACAGTAGAAAGCAAAAGGATACAACACCAATTGCACAAGCAGCCTGCTATAGCATAAACTATTTCTTAATCATTAAAATAAACATCATGGAAAAGCTGGAATTTAAAATAGACATAAACGCTCCGAAGCAAAAGGTGTGGGATACCATGCTACACCCGGAAAAGTATAAGTTATGGGCAGGAGCATCGTGGCCAGGTTCCTTCTACAAAGGAAACTGGAATACAGGAGAAACCATTGATTTCATTTCGCCTGATGGCAGTGGAACAAGAGCTTTAATAAAAGAGGTAATCCCACAAGATTCTATAAGCTCGGTACACGTTGGTATACTGCAAAAAGGAGGTATAGAAGATACCACATCTGAAGTAGCCAAAAGTTGGATAGGTATTACTGAAAATTATGCTTTGGTAAATAAAAACGGGGGCACTGAATTAATCATTGACATACACGCTGATTCCCAGTGGTCACAGATGTTTAATAGTGGTTTTCCCGCAGCTTTAAAAAAGCTAAAAGCAATTTGCGAAGAAAATTAGAATGGTCTTTAAAAGAAAGTAGAAAAGAATTTAATAAAAACAAAAATCACAATCATGTCAAAAGTATCTGTTTACCTCAATTTCATGGGAAATACGAAAGAAGCCTTTGAATTTTATAAATCAGTTTTCGGTACAGAATATTCAGCATCGGTGACGTATATGGGAGATGTTCCATCTTGTCCTGAAATGCCACCCTTAACGAAAGATGAAAAAGAAAAAGTAATGCACGTAACACTGCCTATACTTGGAGGCATAGAAATAATGGGGACGGATATGATGGAAAGCATGGGACAAAATTTGAAGATTGGTAATAATACAACCATCAATCTTCAACCTGACAGCCGTGAAGAAACTGAAAGGCTGTACAATCTTTTGTCTGAAGGTTCCACAGAATCAATGCCTTTGCAGGATATGTTTTGGGGTGCCTATTGGGGTGTTTGCCTCGATAAATTTGGTATCCGCTGGATGTTTAATTATGCTGACTACGGCAATTGATAAAGCGTAAATAAAAAACAAAAAAATGCGCAAGCTCATTGTATCTATGAATGTAACCCTCGATGGGTTTATGGCTGGTCCACATTGCGAACTGGACTGGCACTTTAGGCATTGGGATGCAGAAATGGGAGATACACTTGCCGCAGAATTATATAGAGCTGATTGCCTTTTACTTGGCAGAAATACTTTCTGTGGTATGATGAAACATTGGCAAAACCTGGCAAAAGAAAATTCAATATCGAGAGCCGATACCGGTTTCTTCTGCCAGGTTGCTGATTGTAATAAAGTTGTTTGCACAAATACGCTTGCAACAGCAGGCTGGAAGAATTCTAAAATTATCAGCGGGAATATTAAAATTGGGGTACAGAAACTTAAAGCAACAAAAGGAAAAAACATCATCGTGTATGGCAGCGGGCAGTTAGTCTCTCTCTTATGGCACGAGCAATTAATAGATGAATTACAGCTATGGTTTCACCCTGTATTATTAGGAAGTGGTAAAAAGCTTTTTCAGGAGGGACAGGAGTTGTCGGTACTAAATCTTGAATCTGTAAAGCAGTTTACTACCGGTGTGGTACTTGCCCGATATAATTTTTATGTTAATTAAATGCTTACGCAAACGCTTCAGGATAAACATCCAAAGCATTTTGTCTGGCAATGAAAAACTGGACTTGATGTTCAGTGAGTACTTACCAATTAATTGGTTGGAGGTTTTTCATGAATTTTTATCCATAATATTTGTTATACGATTCCAGCTTTTCTTTTCTTTATTCACTATTGAATCTAATCTTTGACTTCTGTAAAGCTCAGTACAATGATTCATAACTCTTTTGCCTTCCAATAAACTGCGTTTGTCAGTTGGATAACGTCCTATTGGGTTTGCTGAGTCCAATTGTATTTGTTTGATTTCACTTTTCAGTAATTCATTTATTGTCGAATCAAAAACTCCAATAGCTAAAGGGTTTTAGAAGGATTTGTCGTACTTCACTATGCTGTCCTGAATGCTTTTATTATTTATACCTGTAACACACAAAGGCATAAGGTTCGGTCCTTAAACTCTTACTCCCAATTGGAAAACTTAAAGTTCATTCATTCTTCCCGCAATTCTTTATCGACAGCACATTTGGTTATTGTCGTTAGAGTCAATGTTGAAAAAATGGTCAATACAAATAAACGCATGTTTGATTTATGTTTTTGCTAACGTCCGAAGCGTTTGTGAAGGCATGGAATTAGAAACTCTTCAGCTTCATTTTTTGCTTTGCCGTCGAATAATGTGTTATAGTTGAAAGGTAGCAATTCAGTCATGCTTTTACAAACGCTATGTTGTGCACATCTCACCAGAACTTCCACCATGCTTTCTTTTCTTGTTGTCTATACACTTTCTTCGGCTTTTCCTCACTTTCTAATTCTGTCAAGTATTCCTCAGTGTATATTTCTCCGTCGTCTCCTTGCACTTTAGCGTTCAAGGCTGAAGCAATCTGCATCATCTTACGGATTGTCGGAGCGTCAGGGTTCTTTGTGTCGATGCTGCCTTCCCAAAAAGAGAACCACGGTCTTGCATTTGGTTCCTTCTCGGTTGGATGAGCATTCCACTCGCAATAACCCGGTCGGTTTTGAAACTCCTTCTCTGTGCCAATTTTGATGTGATAACCGTTTGTCAATTCCAGATCATTATCACTATTAACATAAGCCAGCCATTCGTCAAGCGGTATATCAGGAGTTTCAGTGTCCGCCCAGTCTTCTCGTCTTGTAATGTGAAGGTCGTAACCCATTTTCTCTACAAAAATTAGTGATGGTTGTAGTTGCGCACAACACAATATTATACGGCATTATTCAAATATATAAGAAAATACAAACAATTGTTTTTCAAACAAGTAGTATTTGCTTTTTTAGGTTGACTCTGTCGTCAACATAACTTTTTATATCAACATTCCAAAACGTCGCCTTTTCCTTTTAACAATAAAAAAGCCTGCTGAATCAGCAGGCTTTATAAAACAAAAATTTATGTTTATATCATTTCGCTTTGCAGCAGCGGGTTAGCAGCGGCGGCGCGTTTTTCGTTGTATTTGCGCGCAGCGGCCACAAAATGCACAAACAGCGGGTGCGGTGCTTCTACCGTGCTTTTCAACTCGGGGTGGTACTGGCAGCCAATAAAAAACGGATGGTTAGGGAGTTCAATAATTTCCACCAAACCGGTTTCCGGGTTTTTGCCGCTGGCCTTCATACCGGCCGCTTCGTATTGTTCTAAATATTGGTTGTTGAACTCATAGCGGTGGCGGTGGCGCTCGCTGATTTGTGTTGTGCCATAAATATTATGTGCTAATGTTCCTAGTACAATTTCGCAGGGGTAAGCACCCAGGCGCATGGTGCCGCCTTTGGTGGTAATAGCCTTTTGCTCTTCCATCATATTAATAACGGCGCCGCCCGTTTCGGGGTTCATTTCGGTGCTGTGCGCTTCTTTAATGCCCAATACATTGCGGCCAAATTCTATTACCGCCATCTGCATGCCCAGGCAAATGCCAAAGAAAGGCAGGCCACTTTCGCGCGCCCATTTTACAGCAGTTATCTTTCCTTCTATACCGCGGTTGCCAAAGCCGGGTGCCACCAGCAGCCCATCCAGGTTGCCCAGCTTTTCGGCCACGTTTTCGTCGGTAATAAATTCGGAATGAATAGGCACCACCTGTACCTTGCTTTCATTCATGGCGCCGGCATGCACAAACGATTCCAGTATGGATTTGTAGGCATCCTGCAGCTCCACGTATTTACCAATAAGGCCAATGGTGAGGCGTACTTTGGGGTATTTAAACTTGTCCAGAAAACCTTTCCACTTGATGAGGTCGGGTTCGCCAAACTGCGTGATGTTTAGTTTTTTCAGCACAATCAGGTCCAGCCGCTCGTTCATCATCAGTATGGGCACTTCATAAATGGTTTGCGCATCGGGCGCTTCTATTACCGCCTCGGGCTTTACATTACAAAACTGCGCTATTTTTCTTTTAATATCATCGTTCAGCGGCTCTTCGGTGCGGCACACAATTACATCCGGAAACACACCGCTTTCGCTTAGCATTTTTACCGAGTGCTGCGTAGGTTTTGTCTTTAATTCTTTAGCCGCTTTCAGGTAAGGAATCAGCGTCAGGTGCACCACCAGCAAATCTTCCTCAGGTAGCTCCCACTGCAGTTGGCGAACCGATTCGATGTAAGGTAATGACTCAATATCGCCCACGGTGCCACCCAGTTCGGTAATAATAATATCGTATTCTTTACTCTGGCCCAGCAGCAGCATGCGGCGCTTGATTTCGTCGGTAATATGCGGCACCACCTGCACGGTTTTACCCAAAAAAGCACCTTCGCGCTCTTTGTTAATTACATGCTGGTAAATACGGCCGGTGGTAACGTTGTTGGCCTGCGAGGTATGAATGTTCAAAAACCGCTCGTAGTGGCCCAGGTCCAGGTCGGTTTCGGCGCCGTCTTCGGTTACAAAGCACTCGCCATGCTCGTAGGGGTTAAGGGTACCGGGGTCTACGTTAATGTAGGGGTCAAACTTTTGAATGGTAACGCGCAAACCCCGCGCCTGCAGCAGCTTTGCCAGCGATGCCGCAATAATTCCCTTACCTAACGATGATGTTACCCCACCGGTAACAAAAATAAATTTGGCCATTGTAAATGGTTATATAGTTACTTTAAAATTTACTGATTTATTTGTGTAACGGGCAGCAATAATGCTATAGAGCTTCTGTTGCGTCGCACACTTGTACGTTCTGTTTTTTGGTCAGCGGTTTAAGGTTTGTTGGTTGACCAGCGGAAAGGTAAAAAATGGAAAAAATATCCGGGAGGTCATGCAAAGCTACAAATAGTTTGGGCGGCAGAAAAATTAGAGTTACCCACGCGCCGTTTAGGATGTGGAAAAAAACTTTTGCAGGGTTAGTGGTATTGGTTAATTAAGTTGATTGGTAAAACGTCTGTTTTTCCTTTTGTATCACGGATTTCACGGATAATAATTCAGGATTTCGCGGATGGCTCGTATATATAATCAAAAGCCCTTCAATTGCCAAAACGTTTTCTTTCCCTTTTAAGCTATCTGTAACCACACATTGTTCTTTATGGCTGAACAAAAACGTCTGTTTTTCCTTCTAAAATATTTTCTATTAAAAGAAAAAGAGACGTTTTAAAACCCTACTTGAACGCCCGCAGCATACCAATAAAAAAAGAGCGCTGTGCAGCGCTCTTTCTCAAATATTTATTAGCAGAATTAGATCATGCCCAGTGCAGCTGCAGATTCTTCTTTAGCCAGCATTTTTTCTATCGCGGTATCGTATTTAATTTTCCATTCTGTAATAGCACCCCAATCTTCACCATCAATGGATACATTTCCGCTGGTTACAGCACCTATTTGCGTAGCTGAAAAATGGGCTAAAATGCTTTTGAATGCTTCTGCTTTATCTGCGCTCACGCTAACTACTACACGGCTTTGGGCTTCGCCAAACAGGTAAGCATCTTTACGGAAGGCCTTGTCTGTTTTAATGTCAAAACCAAGATTGTTGCTAAACCCACTTTCGCAAAGCGTTACAAACAAGCCGCCTTCGCTAATGTCGTGCGCCGATTGTATAACACCACCTTTTATCAGTTCCGTTATTTTTTGCTGCAGTGCAAATTCTTCTTCAATTTCAAAATAAGGTGCAGGAGATGTCTCGATGCCTACAATTTTGTGCAGGTATTCTGAACAGTTGATATCATTCTGCATAACCCCAATCACAAACAACTGATCGCCTTCGGCTTTAAAGTTCAGCGTCATTTTATTGGAAGGGTCTTCTACCAAACCTACCATACCAATGGTGGGCGTTGGGTATACAGGTCCATCGGGATTTTGATTGTAAAAACTAACGTTTCCGCCGGTTACCGGGGTATCAAATTTGCGGCAGGCCTCACCCATGCCTTTAATGGCATGTACAAACTGGTAGTATACCTGCGGATCGTACGGGTTACCAAAATTTAAACAGTTCGTAACGCCCAGCGGCTGTCCGCCACTGCACACAATATTGCGCGCCGCTTCAGCCACGGCTATCATGGCACCTTTGTACGGGTCGGCATGCACATAGCGGCTGTTGCAATCTACCGTCATGGCCAGAGCCTTGCCCGTTTGGCGCATCAGTACCACAGGCGCATCGGATGGCGCATTGGTGCTGGCATTGGCGGCGCCCACCATGCTGTCGTACTGGTGGTAAATCCAGCGTTTGCTGGCGATGGAAGGCAGCTGAATTAAAGCTTCTGCAATGCTTTTTAAATCTTTGGGTACTTCTATTGTTGCCGCATCGAACTTTTTAATTTCAGCAAAGTAAGCCGGCTCTTTGTATTCTCTTTCGTACTGCGGCGCACCGCCACCTAATACCAGTTCTTCCGCCGGAATTTCTGCTTCCAAATTGCCGCCAATGTAAAAGCTCAATAAACCGTCATTTTTTACTTCACCAATTACGGCGCTTTCCAGATCCCATTTATCGAACACGCGTTTTACAACGTCTTCTTTTCCTTTCTCCACTACTAATAACATACGCTCCTGGCTTTCGCTGAGCAACAATTCCCAGGCTTTCATGGCTTGCTGGCGCGTAGGCACTTTATCTAATTCAATGCGCATACCCACGCCGCCTTTGGCGCTCATTTCCGCTGTAGAACAAATAATACCGGCAGCTCCCATATCCTGCATGCCCACAACGGCACCGGTAGCAATTACTTCCAAACAGGCCTCTAATAATTTCTTTTCCTGAAAGGGGTCGCCCACTTGCACCGCAGGTAACTCTTCTGCACTTTCCGCCGTAATATCAGCCGATGCAAACGAGGCACCGCCAATACCATCCTTACCGGTAGCACTGCCTACATACATCACAGGATTGCCTTCGCCTTCCGCAGTAGCTGATACGGTTTCGCCCACTTTTACAATGCCTACGCTCATGGCGTTTACCAGCGGATTGGTATGGTAGCAGCTTTCAAAATATACCTCGCCGCCTACGGTAGGCACGCCAAAGCAATTGCCATAATGGCTGATGCCGTGCACCACGCCGCCTAACAAGTGCTGTGTTTTTTCATCTTCCAGTTTGCCAAAGCGAAGGGAGTTGAGTGCAGCAATAGGACGAGCACCCATCGTAAAAATATCTCTATGGATACCGCCTACACCGGTAGCGGCACCCTGGAAGGGTTCAATAGCCGAAGGGTGGTTGTGCGAC
>CBDTUH010000152.1:0-7972 GCA_965363375.1 uncultured bacterium | reverse complement strand
CCAATTCTGGCCGTATCAACGCTTTTATATTGAGCAATAAAGTCTCCCATTGCATGTATATCCTCAATCCGGTTGGCAGGCTTGTCAACATTACGAGGTGTACCCCCGCTACCACCTTGGTATGCTGCATCCGCGGTAATGGTGATGTAACCCTGTTCCGCCAAACGTTGTGCATACAGGCCAGCAACCTGTTCTTTTACACCACCATTGGGATGCGCAATAACAATGGCTGGATATTTTTGCGTGGCGTTATAATTGGGCGGCGTATAAACGTTCGCCACTACTTTAATATCCTTTATTTTATAGGTAACGGGTTGGATATTTACCCTGCCCTTTACATTTTCAGTAATGGCACCTTCATATACCAACGAAAAAGGATTTTGTTGACGCCCCTTTTGCATTGATTCTGCTGTTGTTGGCCGGGTTGTCTGAGCATAAATAGTATTTACGGCTACTGTCGCCGTTGCCCATGCGATTATCAATATTGATTTTTTCATAGTAATTTTTATTGTGATTTTCTATTCCGAAGCACGCCATCCAACACAGTTTGCGCAACGTTTGCTTCTTCTTTTCCTACGGTTGACATAATGGTGCTTACAAATTGTTGCAATTGCTCCTTCGTTAAGCCAACGTTTAAAGAAATATTCAAATGGCTTTGCAGCATGGGTTCTACACCGCCAATACTACTAAGCACCGATATGGTTACCAGTTCTCTTTCGGCATAACTTAACACATCCCGTTCAAAAATATCGGCAAACAGGTGCTCTTTCAGGAACGTATCCATGACTGGTGCAAATGCTGAATAACCTGTTGCTGGACCTGCTTGCGGCGCCCCTGTAAGTTTGCCCAATATTTCCCAACCTCTTATGTATTTGTCACGGTTATCGTTTACAGGTGAAGCGTCTGCACCAACATTATCATTGATGCCATTGGCTTTGCGCTCCTGAATGACCGACATCAGTGTTTGAAGCCCACGTATGCTGCGCGGGAATCCGGCATAGGCATAAATATGTACCAGCACCTCTTTCATTTGGTTGACGGTCAAGCCAGCATCCAAGCCCTTATGTAATGCTTTTTGCAGCTGCTCTAAATCACCCTTTGCAGTAAGTGCCGAAATGGTAATAATACTTTGCTGTTTACCATCCAAGCTCGTACTTGATTTCATTGGTTGCTGTGCATGTATTCCTTTGGACATAGCAAGCACAAAAAGCCCTATTACCAAGAAAATCCTTATTGGTTTCATACGAATGTCTTTTATTTATGATGCTTAATCCAGCCCTTTGCTTTTTAAGTAGCCAGAAAGGTGATTGGCCACTTCAATGTTGTTTAAATCAGACATGGGAAAATGGGTATTGCCTTTGAGGCCGACCTCATGTAGTTGAATCAAGGTCACATCACCACCATGCTTATTGACCGCATCTCTCCATAACCTGGCCATGGCAACTGCCGCACGCCACTGTTCCTGCCCCGGATTTTGCACCGGACTGTCAGGTATATAATCCCCATAATAAATAATAATTGGAATCTTAGTCAGCTTCATAAAATCAGACATGGAAACACCCGATGCTTTCAACACACCGCCAACATACGTTATGGAATCAGGCACTTCCCCTTGTGGAAATACAAAGCCACTACCCGGTTCATAAGAAGCGATTGCTTTTATATTCTGATTTTTGATGGCTGTCACCCATCCCTGCCCGCCACTGTGTGAATGGGTAACCAGAATCCCTGGTCCAATCCTGTCGAACAATCCCGAAACCGCATTCGTGCTTACTTCCAAATCAAAAGGGCCAGTATTGGGAACCATCTGGCGGAAAAACTGGTTCAGCGCTTGGGGGTCTTTCGAGAACTGCACACCTGGATAAAATTCTTTACCAACACCCATGCGGAAAATGCCAAACCAAAGCTGTTCATCCGGAGCAGCCGGAATGTTAATGGGCTTTGTGCTCCTGGCTGCACGACCACGCCTGGGCTGGTCAACCAGGTAAACGGGAAAGCGACGGCGCAGAAATATGTTTTGAAACCCTTCTCTCCCATCGGGTGTTGTTTCCCAGGTTTTGGCTGACTGTCCGAAGCCGTGCCACATGACAAGCGGCAGTTTGCGTGCATTGACGGGCACCTGGTAAAAAACATAGGCATGGTCGCCATGTAAGGTCTGTCCTTCTGATGCCTGTGCCGCCGGATTAAAGGCGCCGTGTTTTACCGGGTCGAAGTTTCCTGGTGCGGTAACGACAGTGCCGCCAACAGCAAAGCTGCCTTGCTCCTGAATGACCAATGGTCCGTTACTGGCACCGCCCTTTAGTGAAGAACAGGCGGTAAAGAAAACCGAAACAACAAGTAAAAAAATAACAAAGCCTTTTTTATTATTTAATTTCTCCATTTCAAATATTTATTGATGATATTTTGCTTACCCATAACCCACTTACCAGACTATAGATTGCAAAATTTTTATAGTAACTGCTTATGCATAATGCATACTGCTGTTGATACAAGCTATGGCTTCATGAACCCTTTTTATTCTTTAAATTTTTGAAACATAAGTGCCATACTTTCCTCGTCCATTGTTTCCATATCTACTAACTTCAATGACTTTACCATATTAACCGTCGTCGTTTTATACTTTTGGAAGTGAGGTGTTTTTAAATGTTGTTCATAAGCTGCTTTACTGGCATATATCTCCAGTATCCTTACTTGCGTTGGGTTTTCTTTCTGATACATCGGAAAGATGGCAAGCACACCCGGTTCCAATTTTACGGATGCAGCTGCTTCTTCTTTAAGAATGGCTTTGTAGGCTTCTAAATAAGACGGGTAAATTTCAATTTCTGAAATACGCACCATCATTTCTTTCTGTTGCGCTGAAGCCGTTTGATAACCACCTATTATTAATACCAGGATTAAGAAAGAAATGAATGCTTTAGGGAATTTGTTTTTAGATCCATTTCGCTTCGTCTGGTCATTCTGGGGTAAACTCATAGTATGCTATTTATTTTGTTATTGGGTCATCTTAATATTTTGCAGCCAGCCCTTTACTTCCCCTTCTACTGCTTTTTGCTTTTCGCCCTCCATTACAAACAAAACACCATCCCTTTCAATGCCGCCTTTGGTAGAAAAGCCTTCCAGAAATTGGCTGGTAGGACAAAGCGTTTTTACCGTTTCAAAACTGCTTCCTATTCCATAGCCCCCATTGGTATTGAAAGGCACAATGGTCTTTCCACCCAAATCATACTGCTTTAAAAAACTTTTGATAGGTGGTGGCAGTTGCATGCCCCATGTGGGGAATCCCACAAATACTACATCGTATTTTCCAATACTGTCTATTCTTGTTTTCAATGGCGGTAAAAAGCCTGCTGCATTTTCGGCTGCCACCTGGTCAACAATGGCTTTATAGTTTTCAGGATAGGGCTTTTCCAATTCCAGTGCAACCAATTTTCCGCCTGCATAATTATGTATCATCTGGGCAACAGCCTTTGTATTGTTGGTGCGCGACAAATACACAATCAATATTTTGTCAGAGTCTAAAGTAGAGGCCTTTGTAACCTTACGATTCTCAACTTGTGATGAACAAGCTGTAACCAGAAGAAATAATGCCAATAAGAAATGCGTCATAATAGTTGCTATTTTCATTTATGATGATTGCTATATACTATAGCGATAATTATCTAATTGGGTTTATCGCTTGGGTGCTGCTTCAACACCGGAAAACTGAAGAACTGCCTGAGGCAATCGAGCACCCTTGATTTCAATTTTTGTTAACTCCGTATTGAAACTCCTTAATTCATCTGCAGTAAACCTTACACTGTCAGCTCCGTTATTTTCAAGCATGTGTGCCATATTTGTGGTACCAGGTATGGGAACAATCCAAGGTTTTTGCACCAGCAGCCATGCAAGCGATATTTGAGCAGGCGTTGCGCCTTTCTGAACGGCCCATCTTTTCACTAAATCCACCAGTTTGAGGTTATGGGGTAAATTCTCCGGCGAAAATCGAGATTCTATTCCACGTATATCACCGGGCGCAAAACGGGTATTTGCATCGATCCAGCCTGTCAGGAACTGTACACCAAGTGGACTCCACGGAACAAAGCCAATACCGAGTTCCTCGCAAAGTGGAATGACGGCTTCTTCCGGTCCGCGCCACAGGAGCGAATATTCATTCTGAATGGCAGTAACTGGATGAACTGCATGTGCCCGTCTAACGGTTTGTAGGCCTGGCTCGGATAGTCCGTAATGCAACACCTTTCCTTCCCTGATCAAATCTTTCATCAATCCAGCAACATCTTCAATGGGAACAGCCGGATCTACACGGTGTTGATACAGCAAATCAATACGGTCGGTGTTCAGGCGTTTGAGCATTCCTTCCACCACTTTTCTAACATGTTCGGGACGACTGTTTAACCCAGGTAGTCTTTGACCGGTTTGCTGGTCTATGTTCCAGCCGAACTTTGATGATATGGCTACTTTGTTTCTAAAAGGTGCGATGCCTTCACCGAGAATACGTTCCACCTCATGGGGACCATAAGCCTCTGCCGCATCAAAATGGGTTACTCCTTGGTCGAATGCAGTCCGAATGATGTTATGCATTTCAGTACGAAGAGGAACCTCTGTTGTGTATTTACGGCTCATATTCTGGACGCCAAGACCTACGCTTGAAACTTCAAGCGTCCCCAATTTACGCCGTCCATTTACCTGTGATTTGGAGGATTTGCCGCCAGTTGAGGAAGATTTTGCCGTTACATTGCAAGCGGAGGCAATCAAGGACCCGCCCGTTAATGCCAGGCTGGATTTTAGAAGGTTACGTCGATTCATTTGTTTAGATTTTAGGGTTAGGGCTGCTTCGTGGTATTGTTGCTATTCAGTTTGACGGGCCGCATCAGACGCGAGAATGTAAGGGAGCCCATCTTCCATTTGCCCCCTTCGTTGATATATACTTCAGTCACCATAAAAGGGTTGATCACTTCGTTCCCGCCTACCACAGCCACCAAGTCAATGTCATTTAATAATATGGCGGTATTGCCAATAAAATTCACAGACGCTGAATAGACCTCGGCTTTCTTATACCAAATGCCGCCGCTTTTTATCACCTCCAATTCCCGTTCTTTGCCCCAGCTTCCACCCATGTGCACGAATACGGATTTGTCATCAAATAGAGTAGCCAGTGTGTCTGCTTTTTTATCTGCCATCCAGTTCCACTTCTGCTTTGAGAGATTGATAATTTCCTGCTCCCTACTTGTGCTACCTATAGCTGTAGTAATATTTGTGGTTGCGCCGTTGTATTGGCTATCTGTCACCTTTTCCAGCCAAATGGTTTTCCCTTTTAGAGTGGGTGATGTTGCCAGGTATGTAACGCCAGCTTCAGGTGTGGCCCCATGCCAGTGTTCAACACCGGGAAGGCATTTCACAACATCCCCCTTGCGAACTGTTTGCTTTGGCTTACCACGCTCCTGGTAGTAGCCTGTGCCTGCTGTTATCATCAATATCTGTCCACCCGGATGCTTGTGCCAATTTAAGCGTGCACCAGGGTCAAAAGTGGCAAGGGAGGTACTGTAGGTAAAGACTTTATCGGATGCGGCTAATTCGTTAAGCCATACGTTTCCTACATGATTCACATTAGGAGCTTTTTCACCTATCGGAAATATTGGGGCATCCTGTGCCACTGCTTTTATTAACAAGCCACTCAAAATCAAAATCATTATCAACATCAATCGTTTCATATTTTTCCTTTTTGGTTATATCGATATTTACTTAATACTTATCTAACGTCCCACCTGCTTTTGCAGCTGTTCAGGATAACGGTCACCCTGTACCTGAATGGCAGAAAAGGCTGCGTCAATTGCACGGGTATCTTCTGCTGAAAGCGTGATAGCTACGGCGCCTATATTTTCCTGCAGGCGATACAGCTTTGTGGTTCCTGGGATGGGTACGATCCATGATTTTTGTGCCAACAGCCAAGCAAGTGCCACCTGTGCTGGTGTGGCCTCCAATTGTTTTGCAATCATGCCCAGCAGGTCAACTAATGCCTGATTGGCTTTACGGTTTTCTTCTGTAAATCGGGGAACAATATTTCGGAAATCACTTGTATCGAATGCCGTATGCGCATCTATTTTACCAGTCAAAAACCCTCTTCCTAATGGGCTGAAGGGCACAAAGCCTATACTCAGTTCTTCGAGTGTTGGCAGTATTTCTTTTTCCGGTTCCCGCCACCAAAGGGAGTATTCACTTTGCAGAGCCGTGACCGGCTGAACTGCATGTGCTTTGCGAATGGTCCCAACACCTGCTTCCGAAAGTCCAAAGTGTTTTACCTTGCCTTCTGCGATTAAATCTTTTACAGTTCCAGCCACTTCCTCAATCGGAACATTGGGGTCAACCCGGTGCTGGTAAAATAAGTCGATTACATCTGTTCTCAATCGCTTCAATGACGCTTCCGCAACAGCTCTAATGGTTTGGGGCTGGCTATCCATACCTAAAGCTGTTTTGCCCTCCTTGAAACCAAACTTTGTCGCAATAACTACGCCGCTACGAAACGGCTCCAGCGCTTCTCCAAGCAATTCTTCATTTGTATATGGACCGTATACTTCAGCCGTATCAAAGAACGTAACCCCTTTTTCATAAGCTGCACGAATCAGGTTTATCGCATCTTTCCTATCTGTAGCAGGCCCATAACCAAAGCTCAATCCCATACAGCCCAATCCGAGGGCAGATACTTCCAGTCCGCTTTTACCTAATATTCTTTTTTTCATAGCCAATTTTTAATAATCAAAGGTCAAGTTTATGGGTGCCTAACCATTTCACCATTGCCGGATCGCGGTGGTCGAAGAAAAGACTTGTCTTTTGGTCCAGGGTGGCGATGGCTTCTAAATCCTCTCCACTTAATGTAAAATCCAGGCTGTTGAAATTCTCTTCCATTCTTTCTTTGCGAACGGATTTCGGAATAACTACTACTCCACGTTGCGTAAGCCATCTCAATACTACCTGTGCCACCGATTTGTTGTATTTCCTACCAATGGAGAGCAGTAGCTCATTTTGAAAGAGGTGGTTCTTACCCTCGGCAAAGGGTCCCCAAGATTGAATTTGAACACCATTTTCCTGTAAAAACTTTTGTGCTTCTACCTGTTGATTGAAAGGGTGTGTTTCTATTTGGTTTACTGCAGGAACTACATTGTTATGAACAATTAAATCCATAACACGGTCCGGCTGGAAATTACTTACGCCAATTGCTTTAATCCGGCCTTCCTTATATAATTCCTCCAACGCTCTCCATGTGCCATGCACATCGCCATAAGGCTGGTGAATAAGATATAGGTCCAGGTAATCTAACTGTAGCTTTTTCAGCGATTTTTCAAAAGCCTTTTTTGCACCTTCGTAACCTGCATCCTGTACCCATAATTTAGTTGTAATAAACAGGTCTTCCCGTGGCACACCACTTTTTTTGATGGCATTACCTACCGCTTCCTCATTCCTATAGGAGGCTGCTGTATCAATCAAACGATACCCTACGTTAATAGCATCGAGAACACTTCTTTCACATTCCGCCAGGTCTGTAACTTGAAACACACCAAAGCCAAGGATAGGCATCTCCACACCGTTATTTAATTTCACCTGTTGCATTGCTTATTTTTTTATAATGCAAAGGTCAAAGGATTTTATTGCCTGAATGGTATACAGATTGCGGTTTTACCTACCAATATTGCTGATTCTACATCAAATTACCGGTAGTGGTTAAATGCCACGCGATTGCAAGCGATACCGCTGCTGAAAAGCCTTTTCAATTACATCAAATCTCGCTTTTCGGGGGTCGGGCTTTACAACTGGCTTACCATCCAATTCAATATCGAGGATCTCCTCTTTTCCAGTATCATATAAAGGCCAGTGTAGAAGGCCCTTACCATTAGGATTACCTGTTTTGGCGAAATTTGCCCAATACGTATTCATCAACCTTGCTAATTCTTGCTCATCAGGTGGGACCTCTCCAGGCGCT
>CBDTUH010000151.1:0-8017 GCA_965363375.1 uncultured bacterium | reverse complement strand
CGTAAACTGTTTTCATATCTGCAAATTTGATCGTTGACCGGTGATGGTTGCTCTTTGGCCGGCGGCTGTGTGCGACCAACGGTCAACGCCCAACGACCAACGCTTCTGCTCTTGTTAAAAGCGTTGCAATTTAAGGTTATACAAGCATATGTGAACCTCCGGTGAAGTACCTTTGCAAAATGGTTAAGACAGCAGTACAAAACATTCGTAGCCTGAGCCAGCCCGAGCTGGAGCAGTATTTTGAAACAATGGGCGAAAAAAAGTTTCGTGCCAAGCAGGTGTGGGAATGGCTGTGGCAAAAAGGTGCACAATCTTTTGGCGATATGACCAACCTAAGCAAAGAACTGCGCCAAAAGCTGGGCGACAACTTTGTATTACCTTCTTTAACAGTGGATATGGTACAGCAAAGCCTGGACGGAACGCTGAAAATGCGTTTTAAAACACATGATGGTCACCTGTGCGAAGGCGTGCTGATTCCTACCGAAAATCGCTTAACCGCTTGTGTTTCTTCTCAAATTGGTTGCTCGCTCAGCTGCCGCTTTTGCGCTACCGGCTATATTGAGCGCAAGCGCAACCTGGACTTTGATGAAATTTACGACGAGGTGGTGCTCATTAACCGCGAGTGCGAAAAGCAGTACGGAAAAAAACTTACGAACATTGTATTTATGGGCATGGGCGAACCCCTGCTGAATTACAAAAATGTGAACAAAGCCATTGCGCGCATAACCGCACCTGATGGATTGGCCATGAGCCCGCGCCGCATTACCGTTTCTACTGCCGGTGTGGCCAAGCAAATCAAACAATTGGGTGATGATGGCGTTAAATACAAACTGGCCCTTTCGTTACACGCGCCCACTGATGAAAAGCGCAACAAGATTATGCCCATCAACGAAACCAATAACCTGAAAGCATTGGTAGATGCGCTGAACCATTTTTACCGCAAAACCAAAAACGAAATTACCTTAGAATACATCCTGTTTAAAGACCTCAATGACAGCGAGCAGGATGCCAACGATTTAATCAAACTGTATCGCCAGATTCCCGCCGACCTGGTGAACATTATTGAATACAACCCGATTGATTTTGCAAAGTTTGAAAAGCCTACCGAAGAGCGCGTGCAGCAGTTTATGGCGCACCTGGGTAAAAACCGTGTGAATGCGCACCTGCGCCGCAGCCGTGGTAAAGATATTGATGCGGCTTGTGGTCAGTTGGCCAATAAAAACTAACCGCGGATTTACAGGATTAAAATGGATTTAAAAGGATTTTAAGACGTTTATATAGAGCCGGCCCTGTGCCGGCTTTTTTTACCGCGGATTAGTTGGATGATAAATGGATTAGCAGAATTGTTTCGGTTGTTTTTTAAAAACATTCCGTAAAAGCAAAACGTGTTATTTTCCTTTTAAAAACCTTTCACAATTGACCATTCACTACTAAAACGTCCTTTCCTATTTTACATTTTACTTTTTGAATTTTTCATTTTCTAAACGTCTTATTCTCCTTTTAACTTTCTGGCGCAAAACAAATCCTGCTATTACATATTAATCTCTCTAATCCGCGGTTCCATGTTTTAACGCTAATTAACCTGCCCCGGTTAAACGAAATGTTTCGTTACGCGTCTTATTTCTATTAAAACAACTACATAATGAAAAGAATATTTGCTTCCGCCCTTGTTCTGGCCTTAACCATTGGTGCCGCCAGTGCGCAAACCACCAAACAAGACAAAAAAGAAAATCATAATAAAGAACACCGCCAGCACCACCAGCAGCTAAACCTGACCGAAGCGCAAAAGGCGAAAATGACCGAACTGCGTGCGAAGCACAAAACCGAGCGCGAAGCTGAAAAAAGCGACCGCAAAGAACTGATGCAACGCCACCGCGCCGAAATGGAAGCCATCTTAACACCGGAGCAAAAAAGCCAGATGCAGAAAATGCGCGCCGAACGGAGCACTACTTACCAAAAAGGAAAAGGTATTAATAAGGGCAACCGCAAAGAAGGCAGAAAAGGCAAAATGGCCCACAAAGGCATGAAAAACCGACGTGCAGCCTTGACGCAGCAATTGGCCCTGACTACCGATCAGCAGGCGAAAATGAAAGAAGCACAATCCGCTTATCGCAGCCAGAAGCAAAGCGTTCGCACTAATAAAGCGCTGAACGAAGCACAAAAAAAAGCAAAAGTAAAAGAGCTGGCGCAGCAGCATAAAGCACAAGTAAAAAGCATTCTAACCAAAGAGCAGCAGGAAAAAGTGCAGCAAATGCGTAAAGAACGCCTCCGCAACAGTGCAAAATAAAACGTCTTGAAATCCTTTTAAATCCTATCAAATCCCCTAAATGAAAACAAAAAGGCTGTGCTGTGCACGGCCTTTGTTATTTTTGCAGTTCACCATCCTGTTGCAAAACAGCAAATACCACAACATGAAAAAAAAATCAGGTTTCGAAAAGTTTCATAAAAAAGAAAAAAAAGGCGCTGTACTGAAAGAGCAGATACGCCAGGAAAAAAAGCAGCTGACCAAAGAACGCAAAGCATTTTTTGAAGCCAAACGGCAGGAAAAATATGCCGCTAAAAATGCAGAAGCACCTGTTGCCGGCAAAGGCGGCAAATACGCCGCAAAAGTGGCTGGCCCCGCGCCTTCTGCTCCCATCATTCCCAACAAAGTAGCCGCCCAAATGCCGCTCAACAAATATTTAGCGCACAGTGGCGTGTGCTCGCGCAGAGATGCGGTGGAAGTGGTGAAAGGTGGCAAAGTAAAAGTGAACGGAGAGGTAGTAATTGAACCCGGTTTTAAAATAAAACCTACAGACGAAGTAAAGCTCAGTAGCAAACGCATTTCGCCTGTAAAAAACCTGGTGTACATTCTATTGAACAAACCCAAAGATTACATCACCACTACCGACGACCCGCAGCAGCGTAAAACAGTTTTGGATTTGATCAAGCAAGCCACGCCCGAACGGGTTTATCCTGTAGGCAGGCTAGACAGAAATACTTCAGGTGTATTGTTATTGACCAACGACGGCGACTTGAGCCAGAAGCTGACGCACCCGAGCAACGAAATAAAAAAAGTGTATGCTGTAACGCTGGATCGCCCGCTGGATAAAAAAGATTTTGAAACCATTTTAGCTGGCGTAACGCTGGAAGACGGTCCCGCATTTGTTGACTCGCTGGCTTATACCGAACCCGGCGACAAGCGGCAGGTAGGCATTGAAATACACAGCGGCCGCAACCGAATTGTACGCCGCCTATTTGAGCACCTCAAATATGATGTGCGCCAGCTGGACCGCGTAGTGTTTGCCGGCCTTACCAAAAAAAATGTAGACCGCGGCAAATGGCGCTTTCTGGCCGAAAAAGAAGTGCGCGAACTGAAGTTTTTTAAAAAAGGAAAATAGTGACGTGAGACGTCAAACGTGAAACAAGTCTTCTTTGTCACACGTTTGACGTTATATAAATACTTTTTTCATTTCCCGAATTGCATCATGAAGATTACCGACCTCATTATATTTGAACACGACGATTTTGTGGTGCTGAACAAACCTTCGGGCATACTCACCATCCCCGATCGCGAAGGATCTTTTGCATTGAAGAATGCTTTACAACACCACTACGGCAGCATCTTTACCGTGCATAGATTGGATCGTGAAACCAGCGGCCTGGTGGTTTTTGCACGCAACGAAAAAGCGCACCGTGAACTATCTATTCTTTTTGAAGGCCGCGACATACAAAAGTTTTATACCGGTTTTGTATTGGGCAAACCCGCACAACCTACCGGCACTATTGATGCACCCATTGCCGAACACCCAGTAAAAAAAGGTGTGATGACCGTAGCCAAAAAAGGCAAGCCTTCGGTAACTGATTACGAAGTGCTCGAAAGCTTTCGTTATTATAGCTGGATGCAGTTTCGCATACATACCGGCCGCACGCACCAGATACGCGTGCACATGAAGCACCTTGGCAATCCTATGATTTGTGATGATGTGTATGGCGATGGCAAACCCGTTTTATTATCATCTTTAAAAAAGAAATTCAATTTATCGAAAAACGAACTGGAAGAGCGGCCGCTGCTGGCACGCCTGGCCTTGCATGCCTGGAAATTGAACTTTAAATTGAACGGTAACGAATACAAACTGGAAGCGGAAATGCCCAAAGACCTGCGCGCCCTGTTGCAGCAATTGCGCAAGAACAATTCCTAACAAATAAGTAGTCAAAAAAACGTCTCTTTTTCCTTTTAGCCTTACAAGCTTTTAAAAGGAAAAAGAGACGTTTTTAATTTACAGGGTGTGTGCTTCTATTTTGCTACTATTCCCATCTTTGATTTATTATTCCTTTCTTTCAGTAGAAGAAAAATAATCACACCTGTACGCACCAATTGCTATGTAGCTATTTTAAAACGTCTGTTTTTCCTTTTAAATTTCTTCCGTTATATCACATAAAAAAAGCGCTGAAATATCAGGGCTTGTAAACGTCTCTTTTTCCTTTTAATAGCTTTCTACAAAACCAACGGCTACCGTGTTGTTGGTAAATTCATCTATTAAAATAAAAGCACCATTGCGGCGGTTTTCTTTATACAGGTCGGCAAAAATAGGTTTTGCGGTTTTGAGTGTTGCCTTACCAATATCGTTCAACGCGAAAGTTTTCTTTTCTGCATCTTCATTCATGGTATGAATGTTAAGCACGCTTTGCAGGCTGGTGATTTTTGCTTTTACCAGGTTCACGCCGTGCTGCAGCAAATAAGTTTTTCCAATGTTCAACGGTTGCTCGTCCATCCAGTTGATAGTTGCCGTAAACGTATTAGTTTGAATGAAATTATCATCAGCAGGTACCAGCATATTGCCACGGCTTACATCCACATCGTCTTCCAGTTCTACCGTTATGCTGTCCCCGGCTTTTGCAATATCTTTTTTTGCACCCGCAACATAAATCGAGCGAATGGTACTTTTCTTTAGTGTGGGCAATACCGTTATCTTTTCTCCTATATTTAATGAACCACTAGTGAGTTGCCCGGCGTAACCTCTATAATCGTGGTGTTCATCGGCGTGCGGCCTGATGACGTATTGTACCGGGAGTCGTGCAGGCAAGGCATCATCTTTTTTATGTACCGGTTGCGCTTCCAGTAATTGCAATAATGTTTTTCCGCGGTACCAATCAATATTTTGCGAAGGTGTTACTACGTTATCGCCCTGCTTGGCAGCAATGGGTACAAAATGCAGTGTACCACTATAATTTATTTTGTGAGCCAGCGCTTTTACTTCATTTTCTATACTTCTGAAAACGCTTTCCTCAAAATGGACCAGGTCCATTTTATTCACCGCTACAAACACGGTTTCTATCTGCAGCAGCGCGGAGATAAACAGGTGGCGGCGCGTTTGCTCAATCACACCATTGCGTGCATCAATCAGCACGATCGACGCTTCAGCGTTGGAGGCTCCGGTGATCATGTTGCGCGTGTATTCAATATGACCCGGTGTATCGGCAATAATGTATTTGCGCTTTTCGGTAGAAAAATAAATATGCGCCACATCAATAGTAATGCCCTGCTCGCGTTCGGCAATTAGGCCATCGGTCAGTAGTGACAGATCAGTAAAATCGAGCCCCTTGCGCAGGCTGCTGGCTTCTACCGCTTCCAGTTTGTCTTTAGTGATAGAGCCGGTATCGTACAACAAGCGGCCGATCAACGTGCTTTTGCCATCGTCTACACTGCCTGCTGTTGCTATGCGTAAAACATCCATTTATGATAAAGTTTTTAAAGATCAATTTTGGTTTGGAGATGACAGTTGACAGCAATTTTAAACTATAAAATCTGTCAACTGTCATCTGTCCTCTGACTACCTAAAAGTAGCCTACCTGCTTGCGTTTTTCCATTGCCGCTTCTGAGCGTTTATCATCTATACGTGCGCCGCGTTCCGATATAGTGGCTTCTTTTATTTCTGCGATGATGGTATCAATATTATCGGCTTCTGAAAGTACAGCTGCGGTGCAGGTCATATCGCCTACAGTACGAAAACGAACAGTTGCTTTAAAAGGTATTTCTTCTTCAGTGGTGTTTAAAAAATCTGAAGCGGGCCAGTACAGTCCATCGCGTTCAATAATATCGCGCTCATGCGAAAAGTAAATGGAAGGCAGTGCCAGGTTTTCTTCTTTAATGTAATTCCACACATCCAGTTCGGTCCAGTTAGAGATGGGAAACACGCGTACATTTTCACCTACAGCAATTCTTCCGTTCAGCATGTTAAATAATTCAGGACGCTGCTTTTTTGCATCCCATTGGCCAAAGTCGTCACGCACGGAAAACACACGCTCTTTAGCCCTTGCTTTTTCCTCGTCGCGGCGCGCACCACCCATACAGGCATCCAGTTTTAGTTCTTCAATCGCATCTAAAAGTGTTACTGTTTGCAGCACATTGCGGCTGGCGTATTTGCCGGTTTCTTCTGTGGCTTTTCCTTCATTAATACTATCCTGTACATAGCGTACGATCAGCTGCATGCCGGTATGTTCTGCCAGCCAGTCACGGAACTCAATAGTTTCCGGAAAGTTGTGGCCGGTATCTATATGCAGCATTGGGAACGGGACAGGGGCTGGATAAAATGCTTTGCGAGCTAAATGCACCAACGTAATAGAATCTTTACCGCCTGAAAATAACAAGGCCGGCCGCTCAAACTGGGCCGCCACTTCGCGCATAATGTAGATCGCTTCCTGCTCCAGCTCGCGCGGAAATATATTCTGACTCATCTCAATTTTTTATTTTACTAAGTGTAACCCACACTCTTTGTGCGATGCTTCCCACCACCAACGTCCGGCCCTTATATCTTCGCCGGGCTCAATAGCGCGAGTGCAGGGCGCACAGCCAATACTTACAAAGCCTTTATCGTGCAGCGGATTGTACGGCACATTGTTTTCTTTTATGTGTTGCAGCACATCATCAAAGCTCCAGTGTAGCAGCGGGTTTATTTTATACATTTTTTTTTCTTCCAGCCACTCCACCACCGGTATGTTCTGCCGGTGTGCATTTTGCGAGGCACGCAAGCCTGTGATCCAAACCTGCGTATTTTGCAAAGCCCTGTTCAGCGGCTCAACTTTGCGAATGTTACAGCAGGTTTGACGGTTTTGTACCGATTCATAAAACAGGTTCATACCATGCTCATTCACCATTTGTTGCACCGCTTCCGCCTGCGGAAAAAAAACTTCTATTTTCCTTTTGTAGCGCGCCTCGGTGCGCTCCAGCGTATCGTAGGTTTCGTTAAACATACGGCCGGTGTCGATGGTGAAAATGTGAATGTCCACACCATTGCGCGCAATGATATCGGTCAGCACCTGGTCCTCTTGCCCCAGGGAAGAAGAGAACTTTACCCCACCGGGAAACAAGGCCGCCACGCTATGCAAGGCATCGGTTATGGATTGCTCGAGAAAGAAATTTTGTAAGGCTTGTAAACGTTCCATTTTCCTTTTAAAAAAAAGCCTGCGCCTAAGTAGCGCAGGCTCTGTCAAAAACTTTATTTATTAGGCTGTGGTGTATAGCGCAGGTAAGGCTTTACTTCTTTCACCCCTTTTGGAAATTTTTTGATGGCATCTTCGGTGGAGATGGAAGGCACTACTATCACATCTTCACCTTCTTGCCAGTTGGCGGGCGTGGCCACGCTGTGGTTAGCCGTTAGCTGCAGCGAATCTATTACACGCAAAACCTCATGGAAGTTACGGCCGGTAGAAGCGGGATAAGTAATCATCAGCTTCACAGTTTTATCGGGGCCAATAATGAACAGCGAACGCACGGTAGCCGTAGCCGATGCGTTGGGGTGAATCATATCATACAGCTCGCTCACTTTTTTATCTTCATCTGCAATTATCGGAAAATCAACTTCGCAGCTTTGGGTTTCGTTGATGTCTTTTACCCAGCCGTGGTGCTTGTCAATAGGGTCTACACTTACGGCCATAACTTTTACGCTACGTTTGGCAAACTCTTCTTTCAGCAGTGCGGTGCGGCCCAGCTCAGTAGTGCACACAGGTGTATAATCGGCGGGGGGGGAGGATAACA
>CBDTUH010000150.1:0-8070 GCA_965363375.1 uncultured bacterium | reverse complement strand
TATGCGGTATAGGTCATGAAGTAAGTGCCGCTGCTATCCTGCACCACGCGCGGGTCTTCGCAGCCGCCTTCCCATTCCAAAATCTTTTGCGTATCGTTATCGGGGTACAAAACAGGCTGGGGCAGTTTGGTAAAGTTGTAACCATCCAGGCTGTAGGCCAGGCCAATGCGCGATACGCCGGCATGCCTGCCAATATTATCTTCTGCCCGGAATAGTAAAAACAGGGTATCGTTTCGCACAACAGCTGCGGGGTTAAATACATCTTTAATGGCCCACTGAACTTCTTTTTGCCAAATGGGGTCGGTAAAAACCAAAGTGGAATCGGGCTGCATTACCGGGTTGGCACTGTCGGCTTTGAGGAAAGGCAGCAGGGCCCAATCTTCATTATTATTATTGTTTTCTACATTGCTGTTTTTTGGCAGCTGGCAGGATGTAAAAAAAAGGGTGAGTAGTAAAAGGAAAACGAGAGGTTTCATATGACTGCAGTGATTTTGGTGCCTAAAAGATAGCGCATTTAAAAAAAGAAAAAGGCTGTTTTGTGCAAACAGCCTTTTTAGAAAATAGAAAAGAAAAATGAAGCGTTCTTTTACAGTTCTTCGTACTTGTAAATATTATCCAGCGGCGAGCCGGCTTTCATTTCAAAAACAGGTTTTATCAAACCATCTTTCAGGCCGTATACCCAGCCATGCAGGTCGGGGCGCTGGTCTTGTGCCCAGGCGCGCTGGATGATGGAGGTTTTGGCCAGGTTCAGCACTTGCTCCTGCACGTTCAGTTCTACCAGGCGGTCGCACTTGGCATCTTCATCTTTAATGTCGTTCAGCTCGGCCTGGTGTATGCGGTATACATCTTTAATGTTGCGCAGCCACATGTTCAGCACCAGCTTAAAATCGGTTTTGGTGGTTGCTGCTTTTATACCGCCGCAGCCGTAGTGGCCGCACACAATTACGTGCTTTACCTTCAGGTGGTTTACAGCATAATCGAGCACGCTCAGCAGGTTTACATCGGTGTTTACCACCAGGTTGGCAACGTTGCGGTGCACAAATATTTCGCCGGGCTGCGTGCCGGTAATTTCGTTGGCCGGTACGCGGCTGTCGCTGCAGCCAATCCATAAAAACTCAGGCGTTTGTATGTGAGCGAGGCGGTTAAAATAATCAGGATCCGAGCTTACTTTTTCTCCGGCCCAGGCTTTGTTTTCCAGTAACAGTTTTTCGTATGAATGCATAGTTTTAATTGTATAAAAAATTAATGATTATCTACTTCTATTAATGTTTTTTCGTGTGTGCGTATTACGTTCGAACGACCATCGGTCATAGCCGCTGATTTGTGAAAGCCGTGGTTTCTGAGGCCACTTGTTTTCAGCTCCACTTTTATGTTTTTTAAAGGCGCGTGCAGCATAAAATCTTCAATTACTTCTACAATGTCCTTGTCAATAAAATCGGCACGGGTGGTATCTATCAGCACCGAGCCATTATCGGGCACTTCTTCCAGCCTGTTTTTTATGATCGGCTTGTTCATAAAAGATACATCTTTTCTGAGCCGGAACAGGTAGCGGTTGTTATCGTTTACAACAACTACAGACGACTTAAAGTTGCTGCGCAATACAAAGAACAAGCCTACACCAATACCAATCACCACGCCTATCAGCAGGTCGGTAAACAGGATGGCTACAATGGTAATAACAAATGGCAAAAACTGGTTCCAGCCTTTTTGATAATAGGTTTTAAACAAAACGGGTTTGGCCAGTTTGTAGCCTGTAAAAATAAGTACGGCAGCCAGTGCGGCATTGGGTATCAAATTCAAAAGATTGGGCAGCAAGGCCACACAAAGCAGCAGCAGTAAACCATGAAAGATGGCGGACATTTTGGTTTTGGCGCCGGAATTGACGTTGGCCGACGAGCGCACGATTACCGAAGTTACCGGCAGGCCGCCAATAAGACCCGATAGCATGTTGCCCACACCTTGTGCCTTCAGCTCGCGGTCTTTGTTGGTTACGCGCTGGTAGGGGTCCAGGTCGTCAATGGCTTCTATGCTCAGCAGCGTTTCCAGCGAGGCCACCAGTGCCAGCGTAACGCCGGCAATCCACATTTCTTTGTTGGCAACGGCGCTCCAGTCGGGCAAGGTAAAAAAGGAAATAAACTCGGAGGTGCTGCTGGCCACCGGCAGGGTTACCAACTGTTCACTGCTGAGGCCGCTGCCGCTGCTGGTAAAAAAAGCATTAATGCCAATACCCATCAGCACCACTACCAGCGGTGCAGGAATCAATTTGATAAAGCCTTTTTTACTGGCGGTAAATTTTTCCCAGATAAACTGGAAGGCCAGGCCCAGCACACCAATGATGAGTGCTACTAAGGTTATAGAACGAAAAGCAGCGGCAATGCTGGAAAACGTGTTTTCGTTATTGGCCTGCATAAAAGCCTCGTCGCCCATATAATCTTTATCGTAACCTACCAGGTGCGGAAACTGTTTTAAGATCAGGATAAGACCAATGGCGGCCAGCATGCCTTTGATAACACTGTTGGGTACATAATCGCCCAGTACACCGGCTTTGATAAAGCCTAAAATAACCTGTAAAACACCGCACACCACTACCGACAGCAAAAACGCTTCGAAAGTGGGCAGCTTTAAAATGGCGGCCGCTACAATGGCGGTTAAGCCTGCTGCTGGGCCGCTTACGCTTAGCTGCGAGCCGCTGAGGGCGCCAATAACAATACCACCGACCATGCCGGCAATAAGGCCGCTGAAAAGGGGCGCGTTCGAGGCCAGGGCAATGCCCAGGCAAAGCGGTAGGGCTACTAAAAACACAACAATGGAAGATGGGAGGTCTGCTCCCAGGTTCTGCGCAAAACTTTTCGCACGCTTCATGAGATCCTGAATTTAAAAAGTAAAAAAGAGATTAAGCCGCAGGCATGCAGGTACATACAGGTAAGGGCACACGTTGCCACATGGCACTGCTCAAAAAAAAGAAAGAATATAAAAGTTTACGCGTTGGGTGGAGGGGAGATCAGCTCCGGGTGAAAGGCAAAATAAAGGTCGGTAGCATGGCACTTGTAGTATTTTTTTACCAGCGCCCCTTCGTTTTCGGAATGGTAGTGTTCGTGCAGGTATTCTTCTGATAAAGAAGTGTTGCTGCTAGATTTTTCTTCCGTGGTATTGGTAAGCGGGTTGCTGTCGCACTCGGCCGGCACATCAAGGTGCTGTGCAATAGCCTGTTGCTTTTGCAGTTGCTGCTGCGCATAAACTACCGGCAGGCAAACCGTAAGCCATACCAGCGCCAGCAGCATAAATACGCTGGAAAGCTTGTGCCTGAAGTGGTATATGGTTTTGGGTTTTGCCATTATGCGCCGCTAAGATAAAATCGATTTTTTAAAAACGGGATGAATTTCTTGTAAAAATGACGGAAGCTTAACATTCGGGTAAGGCTTTGCTGTAGCGCACTACAACGAGAAAGCTATAGCATACTGGTATAATATTTATGCCATGGTTAATGGGTCTGTTTTCATTTTAACAACCGGGTGGTTTGTTTTGTTGAACCGGTGCTGAAATATTTTTGGTGTAAGTAAAACAGTGATTAAAAGAAACGTCTGTTTTTCCTTTTGTATGACGGATGATGCGGATTAGAAATACAGGATTTAGCGGATAGGTGTTTTTTGCTGGGAAACTAAAAAAGTAAAACGTCTCTTTTTCCTTTTAAGTTTGAAGTGCAAATCGTGAACCCCAAATCGTATTTTGTAAATCGGCAAAACGTCTCATTTTCCTTTTGAGGAAACGATTAAAATAAACGCTTTTTGAAAACTTTTTGACTTTCAGCAGCACCGTTATTATCAAAATAGCTGATCACATAAATGCCGGCTTTTGCAAACGAGAAATCAACTAAAGTTTGCTGCGCGCCTTTTTGAACTATGATTTTTTTAAGCAGCTTCCCATCAATGGCGTGAATCGTAATCTGGCCTTCAGATTGTGTAATCCTGTGTTGAACAATCAATTCGTTGCCTGACGCGGTAACGATTGCATTCATTTTAGTTGCAGCGTTTTCCTGCTTTACTAAAACTACATGGCTGAATTGGTATTTGTCATCTTCGTCAACGCTTTTAATTCTGTATAAAGCTTTAGGTTTAGGTGCTACATCTGTAAAATCATAATGAGTACTCGAAATGGCTTGAACTTTTCCTATTGTCGAGAATCCATTTTCATTGATGCTTCTTTGAACCTCGTAGTACTTTACATTTTTTTCGTCGGCCACTTCCCAGTTTAGTTTAACCTGTTTATTCTCCGCTATGGCTTTAAGGCTTACAAACTGCACCGGTAAAGCCGTAGCACTTTTAATAACTACGCTGTTTGTTCTATATTCTATTACAAATCCATCAGGCAAATTGGCTTTCGTAAATGCGCCATTAATGTTACCGGTGATTATGGGGATAGAAGTACTGCTGTTCCAGGACAGCCCTTCTTTGATGGTGATGTTCATAACGCCATTTAAGTTAGCCATGCCATTTGCGTGCAGAACATCATAGGTGCCAGGTGTAAAGCCATCTATTTCAAAATTATGAAGTGCCGAACTGGTAGCTGTGTAATCTCCCATAACAGTACAGGTGCCAGGTGAGTTGCCAGGAGAAAGATTTGATTCATTTAGAAAATCGCCACCAAAAGTTATATTGCCACCAATTGTTCCATAGTTTAAAAAGCCGGTATTGCCATCCATTTTCAATGAGCCTGAAGTATAAACACCTGATGGGTTATTGATAAAAGTGCCACCATTGAAAACACCCATAGTAGATGAGGTATTTTGAAATGTAGTGTTATTTATAATTGTTCCCGACAGGTTGATGGAGTCTAAATTCTGAAAATGCTCAGCATTGTTTTCTAAGGTGCCCCAAATATTAATAGTACCTGTATTTTCAAATACACCTTTAGTCAGATTTAAAGTGCTGCCTTGAAGAATCTCCAGGAACCCATCATTATTGAATGTATTTAAATCATATTGGCAATCACCATTAATTGCCAGATAATCACCAGCGGGTAAAATGGTAGGCACTACTCCTTTGCTCCATTTAGAAGGATCAGACCAATTTCCTGGACCTGTGAATGTATTGACATTAGTGGCAAAATATTTCATAACTGGCTGGCTGTAGGAAACATGTCCGTTGCTGTAAATGCATTTGATTCGATAGTAAGCAGATTTTGGAAGATACTGGTCAATAATGTTATAGTTACCTGCACTAGTAGCTGTTACCTGACTTATAGTGAAATAACTATAAGCCATTGAACTTCTTTCAACTTCGAATCGTATCACATCTGCCTCGTTTACAACAGACCACAAAACCCTCCCTTTATTGTCTTCTTTTTCTATTCTGAAATCCGTAAAGGAAACCGTTTGAATAGGCAATCTTTTTAAAACGACGCTGTTTTCATTATATATGATGCTATACGTGTTTGGTATATTAACTATTGCAAATGTTCCTTTTATTTTACCCTGAATAATCGGGATTTCATGCTCGTCGCCACGATAAAATCCATTAATGATGCTAACATTCAAAGTGCCATTAAGATTTGCTGTGCTTGTTACTTCTAAAACATCGTATTGTCCTTTTTCGGTTCCTCCTACTTCAAAATTATGTATCGAAGAACTGGTAGCGGTATAGTTGCCGGTAACGCCATAAGTACCTGGGGAATTGCCGGGTGAGATGGTCCCTGTGTTCAGAAGGTTTCCTGCAACAACAGCATTGCCGGATAAGGTTGCTGAATTCTGGATGGAGCCGCCATGATTAGTTAGGTTACCCGGCTTGAATATGCCCCTTCCGGAATTTGTAAAAGAGCTGCCGCTATGCATCACCATCACGCCCGCATTCGCATCCATATCATTGTCAAACTCCCATTCGTTAATGATAGCGCCGCCACTCTTCACTTCTAAATAGCCCTGGTTACCAAAAAAGGAAACATACCAAGCACCTTTTTGGTTTTTCAACAATCCGCCATCATGGATAATTACCGTATCCGTTAAAAAAGCTTCAAAAGCAGTTTGATTAACCAGGGTGCCGTATATTTCCATTCTGCCGCCATGCGAAAACTGGGTGAAGTTGGCTAATGTAAAAGAAGCTCCTTCTGAAATGATGATGGTACCATCACTTGCACCAAACACATCCCGAAAATCATCCTCACTCACCTCTAGGGGTTCATTTACGCAATTTCCATTAATTATCAGCGTATCTGTGGCTTTCAAATAATATGGCGCAATTACACCTCCTTCCCAATTGCTAGCATCCTTCCAGTCACCATTCCCTGTGAAGTTATATTTGGTAGCAAATAAAGTTGAAGTGCAAAAGACAGACAATAGAATAAAAAGGCAACGTTTTGCAGTTTGCATAGCTTTGATTATAACAAGTTAGGGGCGGTGTTGGTAGGAAGCAAATAAGTTTTTCGAAGGATAATAGCAGAGCTTAAAGATATAATTATTGAGTTTAATAAAAGAGAGATTTAAAATTCATATAAGCATTAATCTGACATGCATGGTATGATTTAATTGGTAATATTTCATGCGAAAGCAAACGTTTGTTTACCAACTACCGTTTTTTGTTCCTTTCAATCTGTTTAACTTTAGCGGTAACAACAAACGAGACGAACCAACATGTATCCTTACCAAATTACCTCCTTAGAACAATACGAAGAAGCCTATCAAAAAAGTGTAGAAGACCCCGAAGCTTTTTGGAGCAGCGTGGCTGAAAACTTTTACTGGCGCCGCAAGTGGGATAAAACACTGGAGTGGAATTTTAAAGACCCGAGTGTGAAATGGTTCATTGGCGGCCGCCTCAACATTACCGAAAACTGTATTGACCGTCACTTGCAGGAGCTGGGCGAAAAACCCGCCATCATCTGGGAGCCCAACGACCCGGGGGACCGTGTGCGCGTGGTAACTTACAACCGCCTGCACAAGCGCGTGTGCCAGGTAGCGCAAATGCTGGTGAATAACGGCGTTAAAAAAGGCGATCGCGTTTGTATTTATATGGGCATGGTGCCCGAACTGGCTTATGCGGTGCTGGGCTGCGCGCGCATTGGCGCCATCCACTCCGTAATCTTCGGTGGTTTTTCGGCGCAAAGCATTGCCGACCGGCTGGAAGATGCGCAGGCTGAATTTATTATGACCTGCGATGGTGCCTTCCGCGGCGAAAAAATAATTCCGCTAAAAAGCGTAATAGACGATGCGCTGATCGGCAATAAAAAAGTAAAAAAAGTAATTGTATACACCCGCACGCGTACACCGGCCAGTATGCTCAAAGGCCGCGATGTGTGGTGGGAAGATGAAATGGAACACGCGCTGGGACAGGTAGAAAAGGCCAACGTCGTAAGCTTTCCGGCAACAGAAGTGGATGCGGAAGATCCTTTGTTTATTTTGTATACATCGGGCAGCACCGGCAAACCTAAAGGTGTGGTGCACAGCAGCGGTGGCTACATGGTGTGGACCACTTATACATTTGTAAATACGTTTCAATACAAACCGGGCGATGTTTTCTTTTGCACGGCCGATGTGGGCTGGATAACCGGCCACAGCTATGTGCTGTACGGGCCGCTGGCGGCAGGCGGCACTTCGGTAATGTTTGAAGGCATTCCCACCTGGCCCGATGCCGGCCGCTTTTGGGATATTGTGGATCGTCATAAAGTAAACATCCTTTACACCGCGCCTACCGCCATCCGTTCCCTTATGGGTTTTGGATTGGAGCCTTTAAAAGGTAAAGACCTTTCTTCTTTAAAAGTATTAGGTACCGTAGGCGAACCCATTAATGAAGAAGCCTGGCACTGGTACGATGATAATATTGGCAAGAACAAATGTCCCATTGTTGACACCTGGTGGCAAACCGAAACCGGAGGTGTGCTTATATCGAACATGGCGGGCGTTACACCTGCCAAGCCATCGTGGGCCACGCTGCCTATGCCGGGTGTGCAGCCGCTGTTGGTAGATGAGAATGGCGTAGAGATAAAAGGCAATCCGGCTTCGGGCAACCTTTGTATTAAAGCGCCGTGGCCCTCCATCATCCGCACTACCTATGGCGACCATGAGCGCTGCCGGCAAACCTATTT